>DASYPD010000196.1:0-7667 GCA_036007005.1 Gemmatimonadales bacterium | reverse complement strand
CATCGAGCTGCCCTGGGAGCCGCTGCGTCAGCTCGTGGCGGCACTTTCGGATCTGATCGGTTGGCTGTCCGACATTCACATCTGGGCGATGGCGCACTTCAAGGGCAGCCTCGCGGTGCGGGTCGCTGCCTCGGGCGTCGCGGTGCTGATCATTCTTGCGTTATTCGGCCTGATCGCGGTCACCTTCGTGCCGCTCGGCCAGCTGGTGGGCTGGTATCTGGAGAAAGCGCCCAACGGCATCCGCGCCTACTCGGTGAACGTGGCGGCCAGCATCGTCGGGATCTGGCTCTACACCATGCTCTGCTTCCTGTGGAGCCCGCCGCCGCTCTGGCTGGCACTCTTCGGCGCCGGGTTGCTCGTTTATCTCTGGCCGCAGCGCGCGGTGCGCCCTCCGCTGCTGGCAGCGCTGGCGGTCTTGCTGGGCCTGATGCTGCTGGGTCTCGGCAAGGCCCAGTGGTGGGCGCAGGATTGGCGCGGGACGCCCTCGGAGTTGCCGGCGGGCATGTCCCCGGGACGGCCGGAAAAGCACTGGTCTCCCTACCAGAAACTGACGCTGATCCCGCTGCTCTACGACGGGCACCCCGTGAGTTATCTGCTGAATACCAACGACAGCTGGTACCAGCGCCTGGTGGACCTTTCCCCCGCCACAGTGGCTCGCTATCCCGCCCTGTACCGGAACACTCCGGTTCCGTTTCACCAGCACAATCTGCCCTATCGTTTCTTTCCTAACCCGCCAAGCGTTCTGATCGCCGGAGCGGGCGCCGGCAACGATGCCGCCTCCGCGGTCCGCAACGGGGCCGGTCACATCGTCGCCGTGGAAATCGATCCGCTCATCGTGAACCTGGGCCGGCGGCTGCACTTCGAGCATCCCTATGACTCGGAGCGCGTCGAGGTGCGCGTCGATGACGCCCGCGCGTTCGTCCAGAGTGCGCTGAAGAGCGGCGAGCACTTTGACCTGATCGTCTTTTCGATTCTGGATTCTCACACCACGAGCTCGTATTACACGAACATCCGCCTCGACAACTACGTCTATACCGTGGAAGCGCTTCGCGCCGTCCGAAGACTGCTGACGCCGGACGGCCTCTTCGTGATGTCGTTCAGCGGGGCGCGTCCCTGGTTCGCCGGACGGCTCTACGCCATCGTGAGCGACGCGATGGGCCGTCCCCCCTTGATGCTCCAGGACGGGATGTACTACTTCGTGGCCGGCGACTCGACTCGCGTCGCGCGGGCGCTCTCCACTGATACGGCCTTGGCGCGTTTCGTGGCGACCCATGCCAATCCGCCCATCGCCCCCGCCACCGCCAGCACTGACGACTGGCCCTATCTCTATCAGCAAAGCCGCGGTATCCCGCTGATCGTGTGGCTGCTCTCCGGCGGGCTGATCGCCGTCTGCACGCTCGCCATTCGGCGCTTCAAGCAGTCGCACGAGCCGTTCCTCTGGCATTTCTTCTTCCTCGGCGCGGCCTTCATGCTGCTCGAGGTGCAGATCATCTCCAAGACGGCACTGCTCTTCGGCACGACCTGGCTGGTGAACTCGATCGTCATCACGGCGCTGCTGCTGTTCATCCTGCTGGCGAATTTCGTGGTGCAGCGGGTCACCCGCTTCCCGCGCGCGCTGGCGTACGGGGGACTTTTTCTCACCCTGGCCCTGGCGTACCTGGTGCCCGCCGAGCTGCTCTTCTTCGATTCGAGGCTAGTGCGGGCACTGGCGGTGGCGGTGGTGTATTGCTCTCCGGTCTTCTTTGCCGGCCTGGTGTTCATCTCGAGCTTCCGCGCGATCGGCTTCCGCGCCGAGGCGTTCGGCGCCAACCTGCTGGGCTCACTGGTGGGAGGGTTGCTGGAATCGGCCTCCTACGCCACGGGAATCCGGGCTTTGGTGCTGCTGGCGGCGCTGCTCTATGCCGCCTCGCTGCTCACGGCCGCGGGCTTGCGTCCCCCGGCTGGTGCCGCCCCGGCTGGTGCCGCAGCTCCGCTGCCGGGTACGCTTCGCTAGAGCTCCCCTCTGGCTCGAGGTTGCGCTTATGCGTTCTGAAACCGCAGCGCCCGGAACGAGTAAGGAATGGATGTGGCTTGCAGCGCTACTCCTTGTTTTCGTCCTGCTGCGCGGGCTCGCCCTCGGCGCAGATCCGCTTCCGGATACCGAAGGAGGCTTCATCACCGATTGGGGCGATTGGTCGCGCAATGCACGCAGCCATTATTTGTGGGGCACCTGGATGGTGGACAACAACAATGTCGGCCTCTTGGGAGCCTTCGGGTTCACCATGGCGGTCCGCTCGATGTTCGCGCTGCTCGGCGTTGGGCAGGCGCAGACCAATCTGGTGAATGTGCTGAGCGGAATCGCCTCCATACTCGCAGTCTATGCACTTATCCGCAGATTCTCCGGAGCAAGGGTGGCACTACTCGGAGCGGCGTTGCTGGGCCTCAATCCAATGACGATCGCGTACGACCGCTCCGGCTATCCGGAATCTTTCCAGCTGCTCTTCATGATCCTCGCCGTGGCCGCGATCTTTTCATCGCGCTACTGGATCGTCGTGCTGGGAGGAATCTGCTTTGCTATCGCCATCGTGGCGAAATGGACCGCCCTGATCCTCGGACCTATCGTGACACTGATCTGGGCATCTCGCTGGGTAGCGAGCCGGATCTTTAGGTTGGGACCGCGATTCTCCTGGAAACCTTTTCTCCTGTACGGAACGGTTGCAGCGGGAGCTCTAGGCGTTTATGCCCTGGCGTGGGTGTTACCTCACAAGACCGCGTTAGGCCAGTATTTCGACGAGATGTCTGTAGGTGCCTTCGCTCCGGTTGGGCGAGGAGCAAGGCCCGATCGGGTCTCGTTATTCGGCTTCACCACCCTGGGGTTCCGGATGAACGGGTTCTTTAGCATGCAGTGGTATCTGCTCCTTGTGGCGACGTGCTTCGCCGCCAGCCGGATCACCCGGACTTTGCGAGCGCCCGTCACCCAGCTGGAAATCGCTTGCTGGGCATGGCTGGCTATTGGAAGCCTTTCCCTGGCTCGCCTCTTTTATCAGCCCGACCGGCGTTTCCTCTTCCTGGTTCCACCTCTGGTGGTGCTCTGTGCCCTCTTCCTCGGCCGCGAAATCGCGCTGGGGCCGAGCCGATGGTCCGGCCGTTCGCGGCTCTTGGCATTCGTGGTGGCGGGCGCCTTGCTAGGAGGTGTCCTGGCCTTTCTCTTCGCTCGCCACTATGGCCCCTACCGGGTTATTGCAATTGCCGTCCGTATGGGACACCCCATTAGCTACTCTGCGGCAGCCGGGATTCTTGTGACGACCGCCTTAATCGGAGCCGCGATCCTTGCGGCTGGCATCTCCCGGTACCCTCGGGGTGAGCTGAGCATCCACCGTCCCTGGGTGCTGGTCCCCATGATTTGCCTCATTGTTGCCCTGCGCTGGGGCGACCAGATTACTCACCGGAGCCATAGCATCCGCCGAGTGGAAGCCGCGGTGGCCCGCCTTACCGATCCCTGGCCATCCAACCAGCGCGTTGCCTTCGGCGGGGCGGCTGCGACCTTTGTGGTGGGGACCCACGTCCTTGGAGTGAGCGATCCAAACACGCGCATTGCTCCTCCGCTGGCGATTCTCCTCGAACGCCCCAACGTTCCCTTCGAGCCGGTGTTGCGGCAAGTGTTAACAGGTCCGTCCCCAAAGGTTCGCTGCGCCGAGTTTCCAGTCTGGCCCAGAAGGGACAAGACCCCACACTACGTCGCTCACCTGCTGGTCGTGCCCGAGCGGCTCGAGCAATGTGTAAGAGCAGTAGCCGAAACCGCCCCAAGTCCCTGATCCGGGCCTACCCGTCAGGACTCGATCTCGCCGAATGCGCTCAAGGAGTGGGCCCGTGAGCCAGCAGGGGAGCTGCGACCTCGGCGATCCGCTCGGCGACCCGCCGGTTGGCCGCCTCGGTGATGTGGGCACTGATATCGAGAAAGACCGTCTCGGTGTCGCGGTCGAAGAGGTCCGCCAGCGGAAAGAACGTCGCGCCACGGCGGTCGGCCAGGGCGGAATCGATCGAGGCGACACAGGGGGGGACCAGACGAGAAAACAGGATAGTAGCTTCCCAGCGGGTTAGGCGCTTCTTGGAGACTGCCGGGTGCGGTTGGAGATAATAGAGCACCGGAAATCCGAACTTCTGTCCCAGCGCCTCGCCGATCAGGAGCTCATTCCGGTAGTACGCCCCCACACTGCCGCAGATAGGCGGTTGCCCCGCACCAAGCGATGGCGCCCGCAGGCCGAGCCGGTCGCGCAGCCACTGCACCAGCGCGGAGTGGCGCCCCAAGCCCAGCAGCTCCTGCCCGAAATTCCGGGTGCCGCGGTCGATCTGCTCCTGAATGCCCCAATCGCCGTAGGTATGGCCCGGCTCGCGATATTTGCCGGCGGTGGCGATGTCGTTGTAGCCATCGAGCATGACTGCCAGGGCGGGCACCCGGCCGTGCGCGAGCTCTACCACTAGCGTGGTCACTTCCTGGCTGGAGTTGAAGGCCGCCTGCGCCAGATTCACGACCTCGACGTCGCGGATTCCGCGGGCCCGCAAGGCCTCGGAGAGAAAAGCGCCGATCGTAGCGGAGTCCCGGGCCGAATAGCCCCAGGCGGTGGAGCCGCCCAGCAGGAACAGCTGCCGCTGCGGCCCCTCGATGCGGGGTTGGGGTGTGACCCGGCGCCCCAGGGAATCGATATTGACGTAGCGGGTCGTGAGAGGCAGAGACCAGTGGCCGCGGTACGGATCGAAGCGGTTCTTGCGCAAGCGTAAGTCGCGCTGGACTTCTCCCCACCACGCCTCCCGGGCATAGGGATGCTGCGACGAATCCACGACCGGCTCGGAATGGGAAAGACCATGACGTACTGCCCTGGCCCCCCGGTAACCGAATTCCAGCAGCAAGAAGAGCAACAGCGTCAAGCCAAACACGAGCCACGCCTGGCCAGCCGCACGGACCAGCCCGGGCGCAAGGGTACGCCTCGGCCGCTCGCTCACGCCTGTGCTCTCATCAGGGTCCCAGAGTGGTGGTGGTGGAAGCGACCCCCATGGGTCTAAGATGCTGGGAAGGCAAGAGATATGCCATTCACACCGGGAGCCGACCTTCCCTGTGGCGCGGCTCTTGCCCGAGGGTCAGCGACTCCACCCACAGCTGAAGGATCGGTTCATGGCCGGTAGCGGCCCGACCTACGTTCTCGGGCTTTCCGCGTTCTACCACGATAGCGCCGCGACCTTGCTCAGGGACGGCGAAATCGTCGCCGCCGCCAGCGAGGAGCGTTTTACCCGGATCAAGGGCGACGCCGCGTTTCCCCGCCATGCGGTCCGCTACTGCCTCGAGCAGGCCGGAATCACTGTTGCCGAGCTCACCTGCGCGGCCTTCTACGACAAGCCGCTGCTCAAATTCGAACGGATCCTCGAAACCTATCTCGGCGTCGCCCCGCGGGGCTTCAAGTCGTTCCTCCTGGCCGGTCCGCTCTGGATCAAGGACAAGCTCTACATCGATCGGCAGCTCCGGGAGGCCCTCGGCTATGATGGGCAGATTCTTTACGCCGAGCATCACGCCTCCCATGCGGCGAGTGCCTTCTATCCATCTCCCTTCGAGGAGGCGGCGATTCTGACCATGGATGGCGTGGGAGAGTGGGCCACCGCCTCGATCGGGATCGGCCGCGGCGCGGAAGTCTCGCTGCTCCGGGAACTGCATTGGCCCGACTCGCTGGGATTGCTGTACTCGGCGTTTACCTACTACGCCGGCTTCAAGGTGAATTCGGGCGAGTACAAGGTGATGGGCCTCGCCCCCTACGGGGAGCCGAAGTACGTGGACCTGATGCTTCGCGAGCTGCTGGAGCTCCGCGAGGACGGCTCGTTCCGGCTCAATCAGAAATACTTCAATTACCTCACTGGTCTCACCATGACCAGCCAAGCGTTCGACGAGCTGTTCGGTGGGCCGCCCCGGGTCCCGGAGAGCAAGCTCACCCAGAAGGAGATGGATCTCGCCCGCTCGGTCCAGGTCGTCTGCGAAGAAGTCATGCTCCGCATGGCGCGCACCGCGCACCGGGAGACCGGGCTCCCGGCGCTCTGCCTCGCCGGTGGCGTCGCCCTCAACTGCGTGGGTAATGGGCGTATCCTGCGCGAAGGTCCCTTCAAGCAGATCTGGATCCAACCCGCGGCGGGGGACGCCGGTGGCGCGTTAGGCGTCGCCCAGCTTGCCTGGCATCGCCATCTGGGCAAGCCGCGTGAGGTGACACCCGGCCGCGACAGCATGAAGGGAGCCTGCCTTGGGCCCGCCTTCTCCCCGGAACAGATCGAACACTACCTCCAGAGCATCGGCGCGGTCTATCAGCGTCTGGAGCGGGACTGCCTGCTGCAGCGCACCGCGGCGGAGCTCGCCGGGGAGAAAGTCGTGGGGTGGTTCGACGGCCGGATGGAGTTCGGGCCCCGGGCGCTCGGCGCGCGCAGCATCCTCGGCGATCCCCGAAGCCCGAGGATGCAGGCGCAGATGAACCTCAAGATCAAGTTCCGCGAAGGCTTTCGCCCTTTCGCGCCCAGCGTGTTGCGTGAGCGGGTGAGCGACTACTTCGAGCTCGACGGCGATTCGCCCTACATGCTGCTGGTGGCTCCGGTCAAACGGGAACGGCAGATTCCCATGAGCGGGGCACAACGGCAGCTCTGGGGGATCGAGCAGCTGAATGTGGTCCGCTCCGACATTCCCGCGGTCACCCATATCGATTATTCCGCCCGCATCCAGACCGTAGACCGGGAGACCAATCCAAACTATCACGCGCTGCTCACGGAGTTCGAGCGGCTCACCGGCTGCGCGGTCCTGGTCAACACCTCGTTCAACGTGCGAGGCGAGCCGATCGTCTGCACACCGGCCGATGCCTATCGCTGCTTCATGCGCACCCATCTCGATACGCTGGTGCTCTTCCCGTTTCTCCTGGAGAAGTCGTCGCAGCCCGAATGGAAGGAGAGCGAAGATTGGCGCAAACAATTCGAGCTCGACTGACGCCGCGTGAAGGCCGGAAGTTCGCTCTCACGGTCGGCGCGGCATTTCTACTGCTCGCGGCGATCTCGCGCTGGCGTGGCCACCACACGGCCCCCTGGATCCTGGGGACACTCGGGGCGCTGCTGCTGGCGGCCGGCGCCTTGCTACCCGGGCGCCTCACCCCCCTCTATCGAGGCTGGATGCGGTTCGGGCTGGCGCTCTCCAAGGTCACCACTCCTATCTTCATGGGCCTGCTCTATTTCGTGGTGCTGACGCCGACGGGGTTCGTGATGCGGCTCTTCGGGCGGAACCCCCTGAAGGCGCGGGAAACCGAGGGGAGCTTCTGGCTGCGTCGCCCGGCGCGAAATGATGAAACCGAGTCCCTGACCCGCCAGTTCTAGCCCCGCGCGTCCTGCCGGGAGAAGGAGAGTTTACCGTGGCCGGCTCGAGCTTGATCGGTGAATTGTGGGCGTACATGCGGGTCAGGAAGAAATGGTGGCTGCTTCCCTTGATCCTGCTGATGCTGCTCATCGGCACGCTGGTGCTCTTCGCGAAGGGGTCGGTGCTGGCGCCCTTCATCTACACCATCTTCTAGTTGCCTGCGCTGGCCGAGGCTTTCCCCCGGAAAATCACGCCCGCACCCCGCCAGGTCGTGCTGCTCGGAGTGTGGGCCGGACTGGCGGGCGGACTGGCCGAAGCATTG
>DASYPD010000195.1:0-8507 GCA_036007005.1 Gemmatimonadales bacterium | reverse complement strand
CAGTAGATCGAGAATACTCCGTAGCCGCGCGGATCCGCCGAGTGGGGATCCGGCACGACGTAGTCCAAAAGCTCGGCCGAGAGCGCGGGCAGAGCGCGAGTGGCAACGAGGTACTTAACCTCGAAGCGGTTGTGGGTCGCGAGGGTGGAGGGCATGAAGCTTATATGCTATCTCAAGAAGTATGCCGACTACCCTTCCTCGCTCTCGTACTGATCCTTCAGCCGGGCCACCACGTTCGGATCGGCCAGGGTCGTCGTGTCTCCCAGCGCCCGGCCTTCCGCGATGTCCTTGAGCAAGCGACGCATGATCTTGCCGCTTCTCGTCTTCGGGAGATCGGCGCTGAAGAAGATGTCATCGGGGCGCGCGATCGCGCCGATTTTCTTGGTGACGTGTTCCTTGAGATCGTCCTTCAAGGCGCTCGTCGCGGCATTGCCGTCCTTGAGGGTGACGAAGGCCGCCAGCGCCTGGCCCTTGAGCTCATGGGTCCTGCCCACCACCGCCGCTTCCGCCACCAGCGGATGATCCACCAGCGCGCTCTCCACTTCCATGGTTCCGATCCGGTGGCCGGCGACGTTCAGCACGTCATCGACCCGGCCCAGAATCCACCAGTATCCGTCCTCGTCCACCTTGGCGCCGTCGCCCGCGAAGTATTTCCCGGGGAAGCGGGTCCAATAGGTCTGCCGGTAGCGCTCGTCATCCCCGTAGATGGTTCGCAACATCCCTGGCCATGGCTCGGTGAGGGTGAGGAAGCCGCCGCCCTTCTCGATCCGCTTCCCCTGAGTGTCCACCAGCTCGGCGCTGATTCCGGGGAAAGGAATGGTGGCCGAGCCGGGCTTGGTCGTCACCACGCCGGGAAGCGGCGTGATCATGATCCCGCCGGTTTCGGTCTGCCACCAGGTGTCCACGATCGGGCAGCGCGCCTTCCCGATGTGCTCGTGATACCACATCCACGCCTCGGGATTGATCGGCTCGCCCACGGTGCCGAGCAGCCGAATGGTGGAGAGATCGTGATGGTCCGGGTGCTCGGTGCCCCACTTCATGAAGGCACGAATCGCCGTCGGCGCGGTATAGAAGACCGTCACGCCGTGGCGCTCGACCAGGCTCCAGAAGCGGTCGCGTCCGGGCCAGTCGGGCGCGCCCTCGTACATCACCACGGTGGCGCCGTGGGCGAGGGGACCGTAGACGACGTAGGAGTGGCCGGTCACCCAACCGATATCTGCGGTGCACCAGAAGACGTCTTCCTCCCGGAGGTCGAAGACGTACTTCGTGGTAGCGACGGCCTGCACGAGATAACCGCCGGTGGTGTGCACGATCCCTTTGGGCTTTCCGGTGGTTCCCGAGGTGTAGAGGATAAACAGCAGGTCCTCGGCTTCCATCACCTCGGGTTCAGCGTAGAGTGGAGCGGCCTCGAGCAGGCGGTGCCACCAGTGATCCCGGCCTTCCTGCATGGTGGCGAAGGCTTCGTCAGCGTCGGCACTGGCGCGCCGTCGCACCACCAACACGTGTCGAATGGAAGGGCAGTCCGCCAGCGCCTCGTCGGCAAAGCGTTTGAGTGGCAGGATCTGACCGCGCCGATAGCCGCCGTCCGCGGTGATGAGCGCGACGGCCTTGGCGTCGTTGATCCGGTCCCGGAGCGACTCGGCCGAGAACCCGCCGAAGACAACCGAGTGCACGGCGCCGATCCGAGCGCAGGCGAGCATCGCGATGGCTGCCTCGGGGATCATGGGCAGATAAATCGCCACCCGATCGCCGCGCCGGACGCCGAGGCTGCGGAGCGCAGCCGCGGCGCGGTTGACCTCCTTGGCCAGCTCCCAATAGGTGAGCGTGCGGCGATCGCCCGGCTCGCCCTCCCAGATGAGCGCTGCCTTGTTGCGGCGCGCTCCGGCCAGATGGCGGTCGAGACAATTCACCGAGACGTTGAGCTTGCCGCCAACAAACCATTTGGCGTGGGGCAGTTTCCACTCGAGCACCTGCGACCACGGAGTGCTCCAGTCGAGCGCGTGGGCTTCTGTCTCCCAAAAACCGAGCCGGTCCGCGGCGGCGCGCTGGTAGAGCTCGGGCTGGGCTGCGGCGCGCGCGGCAAACTCCGCCGGCGGGGAAAAGCGGCGCTGCTCGGACAGAAGAGTGGCGAGTTGATCGGTCATCGGCTCAGGGAGTAGCGAGTAGGGAGTAGCGAATAGAGGCGCGCTCCGCCCACTAATGAACACCGCTGCAGCATTACTGCAAGGGCGAGCAAGCTGCGCAACCACTTGCCAGCACATCGGATAACCCGCCGGCTCGTTTGCAGATCCCCACGACATATCGCGGAGTGCGGTGGGACAGGCTGCAAGTTTGGCTCACGCTCACATGGGTAAGTGAAGCAGTGCGAGCGAGTTGCTCAGACTGGCACCGGACTGGCCTTCGGAACTTCTGACGAGGATGTGGGGAGCCGCTCTGCACGCGCAACGCGAAAGATGAAGCATGTCAGTCACGGAAGACTCAGCGCGCTCGATTACCGCTCCGCAGGAGTTGGGGCTGGAGACGCGTGCGTCTTTTCGTGAGGCGGCGATCCGAGAGCTGGACGAGCTCGCGCACGGCGGAACGCTGAACGTGGACCTTTCGGCCACCACTCGGGTGGACTCTGCAGGACTCTCGGCGTTGATGCTGATCCAGCGGCGTGCCGCCGATCGCGGCCAGCGAGTCGTGTTGCAGCGGCCCAGCGAAGAATTCCGGTACATGCTGGCGCTGACGGAGTTGAGCGATCTGTTCGAGCTGGAGAAATAAAGAGTCCTTGCGGCCTCGCGATGACCGGTGCGCGCAGCGATATATTGCTGGCCGTGCAGGCTGCCCTTCAATCGCCACCACTTCTCGAGGCTCGCAATCTCGAACGGCGCTTTGGCGCCGCGCGGGCTTTGCGCGGCCTTTCGCTTTCGGTGCAGGCGGGCGAGTGTCATCTCATCGTCGGCCCCAACGGGGCGGGGAAGACGACGCTGCTCCGCCTGCTCGCCGGGTTGGCGCGCCCCACCGCCGGCACCGTCGTTATCGAAGGAGGCCGGCGCCGGATCGGTCTGCTGTCGCACCAGAGCCAGCTTTACAATGAGCTCACCGCGGTTGAGAATCTCGCCTTCGCCGCTCGACTGCACGGGGTAGCTGATCCGGCCCGCGCGGCGCGGACCTGCCTCACGGCGGTCGGGCTGGCCGAGCGGGCCGATGATCCGGTCGGAAAGCTTTCCCGCGGCATGGTGCAGAGGGTGGCCATCGCCAAAGCCCTGCTGCATGCGCCGCGACTCCTGCTGCTCGACGAGCCCTTCACCGGGCTCGATCTCCAAGCCACCGAGCAGACGCTGGCATTGCTGGGAGCGGAGCGTGCGGCGGGACGAGCTTTGGTTCTCGTCACCCACGATGCCCAGGAAGCCTGGGATCTCGCGACCCATGCGCACCTGCTGGTGCGCGGTGTCTGGGCCTTCGGTGGCCCCCGGGAGGCGAGTCTCGAGCACTTTCTCCGCCGCTGCCGCGAGGCGCTGCGTGGCTGAGTTTCTGCGCGTGGCGCTGGCAGTGGCGGGGAAAGACGTTCGCGTCGAGCTCCGCAGCAAGACCGCGCTCGTCTCCGCGATTGCCTTTGCCGCGCTGGTGCTGGTGATCTTCAATTTCGCGCGCGACGCCGCGGCGGTGTCGCGTGAGATGCTCGCGCCGAGCGTTCTGTGGATCACCTTCAGCTTCTCAGGCGTGATTGCGCTCAACCGGTCTTTCTCCCTGGAGCGCGAGAACGCGGCGCTGGATGGCCTGCTGCTGGCACCCGTCTCACGCAGCGCGCTCTTTCTCGGGAAATACCTCGCCAATCTGGCCTTTGTCTTCAGCGTCGAGACGGTTGCGCTGCCGCTCTTCGTGCTGTTCTTCGGGGTGGATCTGAGCGGCTCCCTGGGCGGAATCATCCTGACGGCGATCCTCGCGACGACCGGTTTTGTGGCAGTGGGTACGGTGTTCGCCGCGATGACGGCTCGCACCCGCTTCGCCGAGCTGATGCTGCCGCTGCTGGTCTTGCCCTTTTTGCTGCCGCCGGTCATCAGTGCCGTGCAGGTGACGGCCCGATTGCTGGCGGGCCGGCCCTTGAGCGAGATTGCGGGCTGGCTCCGGATCCTGGGTTTCTATGATCTGGTATTCGTGACGCTCTGCCTGCTGCTCTTTCCTCCGCTCATGGACGAATGATGACCGACGCGCTGGTCTTCCCCGCCCGGCGGATCGTCCGCCGCGGGCTGGTGCTCATCGTGCTGGGCCTGCTCGGTCTGGTGCTGGTGTACGTCCTGGCGCTCCGCTTCACCCCGACGGAGCGCTTTCAGGGACTGCCCCAGAAGATCTTCTACGTTCACGTGCCCGCGGCCTGGTGTGCGCTGCTCGCGTTCTCGCTGGTCGGGATCGCGAGCATCCTCTATCTCTGGCTGCGGGACCCGCGGCTCGATCTCTTCGCGGAGTCGGCGGCGGAGGTCGGCCTGGTGTTCAGCGTGGTCATGCTGACGACCGGGCCGCTGTGGGGGAAACCGGTATGGAACACCTGGTGGACCTGGGACGCCCGGCTGACCTTCACGCTGATTCTGTTCTTCTTGTTTGTGGGATACCGTGCGCTGCGCGGCGCGATTCAGGATCCCGGCGAGCGGGCGCGCTTCAGCGCCGTGGTCGGCATCCTCGGACTGGTCTTGGTGCCCTTTGTGCATCTCACGGTCTATCTCTTCCGGACGCTGCATCCGCAGCCGATCGTGCTCAAGCCGAGCGCGCCATCGCTGCCCTGGGAAATGCTGCGCACGCTGCTCAGCTCACTAGGGGTGTTTACCGTGCTGCTGCTCGGATTCCTGCTGACGCGTTACGGACTGGCTGCAGAAGCCAGGCTGGCTGGAGGGGACGATGCCCGCTGAGCCGAATGCGAACGCTGGGTACCTGGTGGCCGCGTATGTTGTGACCGCGGTCTTCCTCGCCGGTTATGCCTTGATATTGTGGCGGCGAGCCGCGAGAGACAGCCGCGAGTGAGGGGGGGCACTGTGGGACCTGGGCCGGCCGGCTCGAGGGGGGGTGGATCAGCCGCCTTGAGAGCGATGCTGTATCCAGCGCTCGATCCGGCGGCGGTTGGCTTCGCGCTCCAGGCCGGATCGGACCGTCCTGGTGCGGAGCAGGGAATGCAGGAGCAGATGGCCGCGCCGAGCCAACAGGTCGGCCACCCGTCGCAAATAGGAAGGGTAGACCGAGGCCCGGCTGGAACCGAGGCCGTATATCTGCTGCATGGATTCGCGGGGGAGGAAGACCCGGCGCCGGATCAGGCTCCAGCGCTCACGCAGTCCCGTCTTGCCAGCCAGCTCCAGATAAGGCTCCGGCAATTTGAGCTCGGGACTCAGCACATGTTGCCGGGCCGCTTCTATCACGGCCTCATCCCCGGGATCGTGCCGCAAAGCCTCGAAGGTCGCCGTGGGGATCGGGGTGCCCAGGATCTCCTTTACCAGTCGCAGTGTGGTGTAGATGAACCCAGACGCGCCCCAGGTATTGGCGCGCTTGGCCAGCACGGTCCAATCCAGCTCGGCCGCATGGCGGACGACTACCGCGTCCAAGTCCACCAGGCCTTTGAGCGCCGACCAAGCGAACCCGTGGTGGTAGGACTCATGTAACGCCAGGTGCAGGAGCAGGTCCTCCGGCGCCAATAGGAACACCGTCACGCCTTGCAGCTCCGTCGCACGGGCACGGGCCCACAAGCCGTCCAAGTCGATGTGAAACGGACTCGTGGGCAGCTCGATGGTCCAGTGCAGCTCCAGGACCGGCGCACCTGGCTTATGCAGCTTGGCCAGGTGATTCGACCGGGCGGTGTACTCCTCGAGGTCCGGTCGCGGCAGCGGCCCGTAACCAAGCGAGAGAAAGATCCTTTCCGCCTCCGCGAGTCGCTCCCGCGGAACCAGGAGGTCGATGTCGGTCATACTCCGCAGTGCCGGCTCCGCGTAGACGAAGCGAGCGAGGTGCAACCCCTTCAGCAAAATGACGGGGATACCCTCCTTGGCGAGCTCGGCGGCGAGCTCGGCGGTGCGCCGCAGCAGCACCGCGTTCTTGAACGCGGTGTCGAGATACCGTGCGCGGAGTCGGGTCGCCACCGCGGCCGGCACGCTGTCTGCGAGAGGTCCATCCATGAGCCGCCGATAGGTCAGGGCAGCGAGCTGGTGGTGCAGAGCCTCCTCGGCGAGGAAGCTCCACTGGCTTTGGCTCAGGCTCGGCCCCGGCAGCGCCTCCCCTCGCAGATGGGAAAACCAGAGGCGCCGAGCCGCGAGACGGCTCACCGGTAATGCCTTGCCTGGGTCTGGTACAAGTCCGCGTACACGCCGTCCCGCTCCACTAATTCATCATGTGCGCCCGTCTCGGCGATCCGCCCGCCGACCATGACGAAGATACGGTCCGCCATCCGTACGGTTGAGAGCCGGTGGCTGATGAGAAGTGCCGTGCGACCCCGGGCCAGCTCGTGGAAACGATCGAAGACCGCGGCCTCGGCGCGGGGATCGAGTGCTGCCGTCGGCTCATCCAGAACGATGATCGCACTCTCGCGCAGGAAGGCCCGCGCCAGCGCAACTTTCTGCCATTCGCCGAGGCTCAGCTCGGCTCCGCCCTCGAACTGCCGCCCGAGCTGGGTGTCGTAACCCTCCGGGAGCGCCGAGAGCGCGAGGTCCGCTCCCGTACGGCGCGCCGCCTCGATAATGCGATCACTGTCGAGCGGCAGCGCCACGTTGCCGAGCCAGATGTTCTCCCGGGCGGTCAGCTGGTAGCGGGCGTAGTCCTGGAACACGATGGCCAGCTCGTCGCGGAGCTCCCTGATTCGGAGCTCCCGCAAATCGATCCCGTCGATTCGTATCGTGCCGTCGGTCGGGTCGTACAGCCTGCAAAGCAGCTTCACCAGGGTCGTCTTGCCGGAGCCATTCTCCCCGACCAGCGCCACATGCTCGCCGGGGCGGATCTCGAAGCTCAGATCTTTCAGCACGTCGGCCCCGGTTCCGGGATAGCGGAAGCCGACATGCTCGAACGCAATGCCCTGGCGGAGCGGCCGAGGAAAGGGTCGTGGCGCCGGGGCATCCAGTACGGTCGGCTCGAGGTCGAGAAAGCGGCTGAAATCGGCAAGAAAGAGAGTGTCCTCGTAGATGCTGGCCATTCCACCGAGGAGCTGGCCGAAGAACTCCTGGGCCCGCTGAAAGGCGGCGAGGTACATGACCATGCCACCGACCGTGATCGCCCCGGCCAGGGCTTGCCGGCTGATAAAGAAGATCGAGCCGGACACCGCCGCGACCGCCACGAGCTGGGCGACGAAATCAGAAGCCGACCGGTGTGCGACGAGGCGCAGCCGGCTGCGATGAATCAGGCGGCGGAGCTCGCGGAAGCGATTCCGGAACGCCGCGCCGAGGTTGAAGAGCCGAATCTCCTTGGCGAACTCCATGCTGGTGAGCAGCCCGTTGAGGTAGCGGGCCCGGCGATGCTCGGGCGTATGCTGCTGGATCCAGCCGTAGAGCTTCCTGGAGTGGCGAGTCTTGAACAGGATACCGGGCAGACCGGCGGCGACCAGTACCACCACGAGGAGCCAGTGAAAGGAGAGCAGCAGGCCCGTGACGGCGAGCAGGGATAAGGCGCTCTGGCCGACTTGCGCGAGCCCAAAAACCATGCGGGCGGGCCGGGTAGGGGCATCTTCCTGCGCCCGGTGCAGCGTGTCGTGGAACTCCGGATTCTCGTAATACTGGAGATCGATGGCCACCGATTTCGCGTGCAGCAGTTCGTGCATGCGGTCGCCCACCCGCAGCGTGAGGACTTCACCCACCAGCGCGGCGAGCGCCCGCAGCGCGGCGCCCAGCGCAGCGATCCCGCCCGCGAGCACGATCAGGAAAGTGATCCGACCGGGAGCGAGAGTCGCGCCGGCGATCCGGCCGCTCACGGCGTCGATGATGGCCTTGAGCAGGTAGAGCGCCAGGACGGGGACCGTGCTCTGGAGGATCAGCACTCCAGCCTGCAGCGCGGCCCAGCCCGGTGCGCTGCCCCACACGAGCTGGAGGCCCCGTCTGAGTGGCGCGGGGTCGGACGATCCCGGGAACCTTCGTGGTGGGGCGCTCATGAGCGGCTAAGGATAGGTTCGCTCGAACCAGCGGATGAAGCGGCCCGTCATCATCCCCCGGAGCAGCAAATTAAGGTAGGGCGTCTTGTGCTCGGGCCCGAGCCGCTCGGGCATCTGCTCCACCAGCGTACGCATCCGCGGCAGATCGAGGCAGCGATCCGCGGTCTCGCAACGCTCGAGCCGAGCCAGCTCGGCCGCGAGCTGCCCGCGCATCGCGGGAAGCCATTCGGACCAGTCCGCCGCTTGAGCGCCATAGCGATCGCGTTGCAATACCGACTGGGGCAGCCGGCCCTGCCCGGCCCTCCGAACGAGCCACCGGGTACGCCCGTTTCGCAGGAAGAGAGATGCAGGGATTGAAAGGCAATACTCTACCACCCGCACGTCGATCGCGGGTTCGCGAAGCTCCATGCCGAAC
>DASYPD010000194.1:0-2117 GCA_036007005.1 Gemmatimonadales bacterium | reverse complement strand
TAGCCCGTAGGAGCAAACGCTACTATTTTGCCCCCGCTCCGTGGCCCCCCTGCCCCCCTTTTACGCGGGAGAGCGCCCCTGGACCTCCCCACTTCCCACCGTGTTCCGCTGAGCTGGCTGCTCGAACACGGCAGCGAATCGATCCGGTTGCGCGCGCGCCGGGAGCTCTCCCCCCCGGGCAGCCTCGGCCCTGAGGCTCTCGCGCCGAATGAGGCGGCCGTCAGCGAATCGAAGCTGGCCCAAGCCGTGGTCAAGAAGCAGAAAGACAACGGCGTCTGGGGCGGCAACCTGCTGGGACTCGCGGCCAACGCGAAAGACGGCATCAAGGACGTCGGAACCATCCCGCAGTATCGCCGGCTGCTCCAACTCGGTTACCCCCGCTCGGGGCGTCCCTTCAAGCTGGCCGACCGCATTCTCTTCCGCCTGCTGTCGCGGGACGAGGATCCCTTCCTGCAATTTGAATTTGGCAAGCTCTACCGGGACTCAGCGCCGGCGGGCGAATGGGCGCGCGAGCACATGCGGGAAGCCGCGGCGGCTGCACTGGCCGAAGCGGGTTACCTGGAAGATCCCCGACTGCGCGGCGCCGCGCACAAGATCGCCTCGGCTGTTTCCGCGTTCCTGCGCAGCCCGATCGCGGAAAAGCCTTATGTCCGATCGGGCTCCAAGACGATTCTGAATCCGGACGCGCATCCGCCGACCTGGTACTCGGTGGCGATGATCGCCGCGATGCCGAATCTGCAGCGCGAGCGGGCCGGCTTCACCGAGCGGCTGGGACAGTATCTCGGGCTGGCGATGTCGAAGAAGGCGTTTGTCTGGCAGATCGGCAAGAAGGTGCTCAAGCCCGATCTGCTGCTGCTGGGCGACCCTATCGTGGCCGATTCCAAGGGCAATGCCAAGGATATTCCCCTTGCGCTGCACTTCATCGAACTGCTGGCCCGCATCAGTGCCCTGCACACCAATCCCGTGGCCACGAAAGTGCTGGCCCGTCTGCTCTCGGAGTGCGACGAGCGCGGAGTGTGGTGCCCCAGGGGTGTGAAGACGCTGCCCCGCGCGATGCATAAGATCACCTATCATACCTATCCGCTCCAGCAGGAAACCAAGGCGCCCGACTCGCGACTGGTGGACGTCAGCTTCCGGCTCGCGCTGATCGCTCGCCTGCTCGGGTGGCCGCTGGAGTACAGCTAGGTGGCGGCGCTCGATCTCACGACGTTCGGTTTTACCCCCACGGAGAGCCTGGTCTATGAGGTGCTCCTGCGCGGAGGGCCGGGCACCGGCTATGCCATTGCGCGCAGCGCAGGACTGGCACGGGCTAACGCCTATGGGGCGCTGGAGGGATTGGTGCAAAAGGGCGCTGCGCGGGTCGAAGAGGGCCGCCCCAAGCGCTACCGGCCCGAGCCGCCCACCTCACTCGTCGCGCGCATCCTGGAACGGCAGGCCCAGGCCCTCGACGAGGTGAGCCGGACACTGGACCAGCTCGTGGTCCCTGCCACCCCGACGCTGGTCGAGCTCTCCTCCACCCGCGGGGCGCTCCAGATCGCCTCGCGCGAAGCGGCGCGCGCCACTGCCCAGATCCTGCTGCACGCACCGAGCGAAGCCTATGCTCCGCTGGTGCCGGCGTTGCGCAAGGCGGGGGGCGGCGGGGTGGTGCTTTCCCTTTCGGCGACGACGCCCGTCGAGCTGCCCTTCGCGGAGGTCGCCGTCGTGCCAGGCACCGACGCGTGGCCGGGGCAACCATTCCTGCTGGTGGTGGACGACCGCAACGCGCTGCTCGCCGCCCGAGACGGCGAGCGGGTAAGCGGTCATTGGGGGACCGCCCCGACGCTGGTGGCGGCGGCGCGGCTCGCGATCGAGGGTCTGCGACGGAATCCATGAGCGACGAGCGGGACGAGTGGGACGGGCTCGATGCGACGATGCAGGAGTATTTCCTGCAGTTGCGCCGCCAGTATGTCACGGAAGGTCCCACTCGGCTGGAGGAGTTACGGCAGGACCTGGCCGCGTGCCGGGCTCGTGAAGCGGGCGCACTCGAGTCGCTCAAGTCGCGCTTCCACAAGCTGGCGGGCTCAGGCGGAAGCTATGGATTTCCGGCGATTACCGGGCACAGCCGCGAAGCGGAGGAA
>DASYPD010000193.1:0-12753 GCA_036007005.1 Gemmatimonadales bacterium | reverse complement strand
GCTTCCTCCAGCGGGAACAAGTGACCGAGCCCCTGCTCGAGAAGGTGCGGCGCCTGAACGAGCTGGCTCGCACGCGGGGACAATCGCTGGCGCAGTTGGCGCTGGTCTGGGTGCTGCGGCATCCGCAGGTGACTACGGTGCTGGTCGGCGCCAGCCGGGTGGCTCAACTGGAGGATGCCGTGGGCGCTCTGACGCAGCGGGAGCTGAGCGCCGAGGAGCTCAAACAGATCGAGCGGATTCTGGCGAGTTGAAGCTCGGATAGATGGCCTCCGCCCCCTCCCATGCTGTGTTTGCGCTGGCACTCGGCGCGTGGCTCGCTCCCCGCCCCCAGCAGCGGCGTACGCTCCTGCTCGGTGCTATCCTCGCCATGCTTCCGGATATCGATGCGGTGGGTTACTGGCTGGGCGTTCCGACGCATTCCTTGCTCGGGCACCGGGGTCTCACCCATTCGATTGCTTTTGCGCTGAGCGTCGGGCTGGCGGCAGGGTGGTGGTCCCGAAAAGCGACTCCCGTCCCGCGCTCCCGGCTCATGCTGTATCTGGTGGCGGCCATGCTCTCTCACGGCATGCTGGACGCCTTGACCAACGGCGGACCCGGGATCGCGTTCTTCGCGCCGTTCAGCACTGCGCGCTACTTCTTTCCGTTCCGGCCCATTGCGGTTTCTCCGATCGGCGTGCAAGGCGTTTTCGGGCAGCGGGGTCTGCTGATCCTGGCCAGCGAGGCGCGCTGGATCCTGCTTCCCTCGGCGCTTATTGCCCTGAGCGCGATGCTATTCAACTCCAGGAAGTAGAACGGCACTTCCCTTCGGCGCGGAGTAAGTTCTGGGGTCGGAGGGGTCCGCATGAAGCCACGCTCGGCCGCTGCACTAGCCGCACTCGCTCTCGCAGCAGTCATTCATCTCGACTGGCATCTCGCGCGTCCGAATCAGGGCGATCAGCTGAGCGGTCACTGGTCGCAGCATTGGCTGTTGGCTCTCCCCACCTTCGCGGCGCTCGCGGTTTACCTGGCAAGCGGCCTTCCCACGAAACGCTGGAGCAGGAGCGCCGCGCTCATCTTTGCGGGGGTCTTCCTGGGGCAAATCCTCGAGCCGTTGAGTGAGCTGGCGATGGGAGCGCCCTGGAGCTGGGTCTGGGGCGGAATCAGGTGGACGGCGTTCGCCGAGTTCATGGCCGCGGGTCTGCTCACCTTCCTGCTCGTCATGGCCTGGCAGGAACCCGGACGAGGGGGAGCCAGGAAGCCGGTGGAAGATTAGAATTCTGGTCGGTCAGAACCTCAAAACCCCCCAGCCGGAGCCGCCATGTCCAAGCGGGAACAACAACGCATCGCCGCCTTGATCAAGAAGAACGCCGCCAAGACCTCCGGATCGCGCCAGGATAAGTCCGCGCAGTACGACGACACGCTAGCCAAGAAACCGGCGGAACAGGATGCCGAGACCAAACGTTTCTTCAAGGAAATGAAGCGGAGAGAATTCTGAGCTCCACGGTGCTCGAGCGGCTGTTCGCCCATCTCCGCTGGGCGGACGGCCGGACTCTCGCTGCGCTTCGCGCGGCGCCAGCGCCGCCGGCCAAGGCCCTCGAGCTCTACGCCCACATCCTCGGCGCCGAACATCTCTGGCTGGCCCGGCTGCGCCAGGAGCCCGCGAAAGTCGCGGTCTGGCCGGCAGCGGACCTCGCTGGCTGCGACGCGCTCGCAGCGGCCAACCACAGCGCGTTCTCCGCGCTCGGCGCGACCCTGGACGAGGCCGAGCTGAATCGCGAAATCCCCTATACGAACAGCGCGGGTAAGGCCTTCCACTCCAGGGTGCGTGACATCCTGCTCCACGTGGTGCTGCACGGCTGTTACCATCGCGGCCAGGTGGCTCTGCTGTTGCGCGAGGCGGGCGCAGAACCGGAGCCAACCGATTACATCGCCTTCGTGCGGGGAGCCGCGGCCGCCACACGCCAGCCGTGAGCCCATCCGGTCCGCTTGCCTATGCCTTCTGGCACTGGAAGCGACCCGAGATCGCCCGCTCGCTCTATGAATCCCGCCAGCGCGACTTTCAGGGCGCCCTCGCTGCCGAGAAGCCGCCGGGTTTCCTGTGGAGCACCACCGTTCGGCTCAAGGGCGCAGCCTGGGCCGCGGCGGGAGAGCCGGCGTATGAGGACTGGTACCTGGTCGCAGACATGGGCGCGCTCGAGCGCCTGAACGAAGCGGCGGTCACTGCGTCGCGCCAGCAGCCGCACAACGAGATCGCCGCTCTGGCGGCCGGAGGGACCGCGGGACTCTACGGTTTGCGAGGCGGTGAGCCGCTGCGCCTGCCCGCCTTCGCGTGCTGGTTTGCCAAGCCCGCCGCAATGAGCTATCCGGCGCTCAGCGAGCTGCTGCAGGGGCTGTGCGACGGCGAAGCCACGGCGCTCTGGAGCCGCCGGATGACTCTGGGTCCGACCCCCGAGTTCTGCCTGCACAGTATGCGAGCGCTGGAGCTGCCCGCCGGCTTCGCAGGGCAACGCTTCTCGCTCGAACCCGTCTGGCAGGAATCCCGCTGAGCCGTCCGATCGATCCCGCCGCGCGTTCCGGCGCCCTCTGGCGGTGGGCGGCCGTGCTGCTGCCGGGCTTGCTCATCTGGCTGATCCCGTGGGGCGGCCTGACGGCACCGCAGCGACACCTGCTGGCCATCTTCGTCGCAACGATTATCGCCCTGGTTGCCCATCCGGTGCCGATGGGCGTCAGCGCCCTCTCGGCCATGACGCTGCTCGCCGTCAGCGGCACCCTGCCGCCAGCGCGGGTGCTCGGGGGCTTTGCCAATCTCACCGTCTGGCTGGTGTTCTCCGCGTTTCTCTTCGCGCGGGCGGTTACCGTGACCCGGCTGGGTCAGCGGATTGCCTTCTGGTTCATCAACCGATTCGGCACGAGCACGCTTGCGCTCGGCTACTCGCTGGTGGCGGCGGACGTCGCGCTGGCGCCCTTCGTGCCCTCGGATACCGCGCGCGGCGGCGGGATCATGTACCCCATCGCGCGAAGCGTGGCGGAAGCGACGGGCTCTTCGCCCGGGCCGACCGCGAACCGGCTCGGCGCGTTCCTCATGCTGGTCAGCTTCCACGCGACCTACACCGCCTCGGGCATGTTCCTGACCGGCATGGCGGCTAACCCGGTCATCGCGGGCTTCGCCAGAGAGATCGCGCACGTCGAGCTGAGCTGGTTGCGCTGGCTCGAAGGCTCCATCGTGCCGGCCTTGTTCACGCTGACTCTGGTGCCACTCCTGCTCCACCGCCTGGTGCGTCCTTCGCTCAGCGACACGGAGCCGGCCCGCGCCCACGCGCGCGGTGCGCTCGCGGAGCTCGGCGCGATGAAGCCGGCGGAGCGCTGGCTGGTGATCGTCATGCTGGCGGTGATGCTCGGCTGGGTCACCTCGCCCCGGCACGGCATTCCCAATGCGTTCGTCGCGCTGGCGGGCGTCTCAGTCCTGCTGCTCACCCGGGTGCTCTCCTGGGACGATCTGCTCGGGGAGCGGCGAGCCTGGGATGCCCTGATCTGGTTTGCGCCGCTGCTGATGCTGGCGGATGAGCTGCAAGCGACCGGGGTGATCACGGTGCTCTCGACCTCTCTCTTCACGGGCCTGCAGGGCTGGCCCTGGACGCTGGCGCTTCCGGCGCTGGTCGTCGCGTACCTGTACCTGCATTACGGCTTCGCGAGCATGACCGCGCACGTCACCGCGCTCTACCCCGGGTTCATCGCGGCGGCTCTGGTCGCCGGAGCTCCTCCGCTGGTCGCGGCGCTCGCCCTCGCGTATTTCTCCAACCTCAATGCCGCGATGACGCATTACGGGACCGGCTCCGCGCCCATTTTCTTCGGCGCGGGTTACGTACCGCAGGGCACCTGGTGGCGCATCGGCTTTACGGTCTCTCTCGTCAACCTCGTCATCTGGCTGGGAGGCGGCCTGCTCTGGTGGAAACTGCTGGGGTGGTGGTGACCAGCAAGCGCTCGCTGCTGCCGGACAGCGTGGAAGCCTACGTCAGCGGACTCATCACCCGTGAAGCGCCGCTGCTCACGCGGCTGCGCGAGGAGACCGGGGTGCTACCCGAAGCACGCATGCAGATCGGTCCGGATCAGGGGGCGCTCTTGGCGCTGCTGGTGCGCCTGCTCGGAGCCCGCCACGCGCTCGAGATCGGCACCTTCACGGGAATGAGCGCGCTGGTGGTCGCCGCCGCGCTGCCGGAAGACGGGCGACTGGTGACGTGCGATGTGAGCGAGGAATGGACCGCGATCGCGCGGCGCTACTGGAAGGCAGCCGGTCTCGCCCACAGGATCGAGCTCAGGCTGGCGCCGGCGAGCGAGACTTTGCGCGGCCTGGAAGCCGAGCGGGGAGCGGCGTGCTTCGATTTTGCGTTCATCGATGCGGACAAACCCGCCTACGACGCCTACTACGAAGCGTGCCTGCGGCTGGTGCGCCCCGGCGGGCTCATCGCGCTCGACAACATGCTGTGGAGTGGCGCGGTCGCCGATCCCTCCAATCGGGAAAGCAACACCGAGGCCATCCGCGCGCTCAATCTCAAGATCCGCGATGACCCCCGGGTCCATGCGTGCCTGCTCACCGTGGGCGATGGAGTGATGCTGGCCAGCCCGCGCTTGCGCTGATGCGATTCGTGCGGTAGATCGTCTCCATACCACTTTCCGGCAGCGGGATCGAGATGGAGACAGACCGAACGGCTTCGCCGACGGCGACCCTGGAGACCGGCTATCGGATTCCCACCGGCGCGGGCATCGGCCACGCCCACCTCAAGGTCAGTAATCTCGACCGTGCGCTCGAATTCTATTGCGGCATCCTGGGCTTCAACCTGGTGGCGCGTTTTCGCAACAGTGCGGCCTTCGTCGCGGCGGGGGATTATCATCACCACCTCGGGCTGAATACCTGGGAAAGCCTCGGCGCCTCGCCGCCTCCCGCTCGTCACACGGGGCTGTACCACATCGCCATTCGTTATCCCGCCCGGCGCGATCTGGCGACCGCGGTGAAGCGCCTGCGCGAGGCGGGAATCCCGCTGCGAGGTGCTTCCGATCACGGCGTGAGTGTCTCGGTCTACCTGAGCGATCCGGACGGGATCGGATTGGAGCTTACCTGGGACCGGCCCGCCGCCGAATGGCCGCGTACCCCGGAGGGCGAGGTCGAGCTACGGATGTCCGATCCCTTCGATCTGGAAGCACTGTTGCGCGAAGCGGTTTCCTGAGCCGGCGGTTGCGGACGACGATGTACGAGAAATGCTCCGAGCCGCTGCTGCCGCGACCCCACTTCCTTCGGCGGCTGGGACTGCATCTGCTCTGGGCCACCGGCATGGTCGCGGTGTCCCTCGGGCTGGGAATGCTCGGCTATCACGCGCTCGGCAAGCTGGACTGGCTCGATGCCTTTCTCAATGCGACGATGCTGCTGGGCGGGATGGGCCCGGTGGGAGAACTCAGCACGAAGGCGGGAAAAATCTTCGCTGGGCTCTTCGCGCTGTACGCCGGTCTCGTGCTGATCACGGTCACCGCACTGCTCATGGCGCCGATCCTGCACCGCCTCCTTCATAGCGTACATCTCGAAGACGAGACCGACGAGGAGAGCTCCTGAGGGCCGGCTTCCGCGAACTTTTTTCCCGTGATGCAGCCGGATACGCGAAGTTCCGGCCCCGCTATCCCCCCGCGCTGTTCGAGTGGCTCGCCACCTTGCCGGCGGCGCGCCGGCTGGCCTGGGACTGCGCGACCGGCAACGGGCAAGCCGCCCGAATGCTGGCGCCGCATTTCGCTCTGGTCGCGGCGTCGGATGCCAGCCTGCCCCAACTCCGCCTGGCGACGCGGCTTCCCGGCGTCTGCTATTTCGCCGCTCTCGGCGAGGCGAACGCGCTGGCGGCGCAGCGGGTCGATCTCGTGAGCGTCGCGCAGGCGTTTCACTGGCTCGACCACGAGCGCTTCTATGCGGAGGTGGATCGGGTCGCGGCGCCCGGCGCGGCGTTGGCGCTCTTTGGCTATGGCCGGCTCCGCACGACAGCGGCGCTGGAGGCGATGATCAATCGTTTCCACGATGAAACCGTGGGCCCGTATTGGCCTGCCGAGCGGAGGCTCGTCGAGCAGGGCTATCGTGGCTTCACGATTCCGATCGAGGAGGTGCCGGCGCCTCTGCTCGCCATCGAGGGAAACCTGAGCCTGCCAGAGCTGCTGGGGTATCTGCGCACCTGGTCGGCGGTCGGGCGCTATCTGGCGGTGCACGGGCAGGATCCAGTGGAAGCCCTCGCTGCGGAGCTCGCGAGCGAGTGGGGAAAACCGGCCACTCCGCGAAAAATTGTCTGGCCGCTGTTCATTCGCGCGGGACGCTGGCTGGGCAGCGGCGCCACTCGAACGCGGCCCTGATCGTGCGCCAGTGGTGTGAGGCAGAAGTGCCGTTCGCGATAGCCGGCGAGGAGAGTCTTACTCCCCAGGGGTCAACCGGTAGGGTGGTCACGGTTTGCTACCCACGGCATCTACAGATTTCACAGATTCCCCCGATTGTGACGAGGTCGAAGGCGTCGGCCCGATAAATCGCCGGAATTGGAGCGAGGGCGTACCAAAGTTCAACAGGATTTCGACGCACCTCCATAGCCGCCGTTCTTGAGTTGCAAGAGCACAGTACCGCTGCCTGGGTTGACTAGATTCCCCCGCGATGCTTCTCCTGCTGCTCGCAGCATTGCTGCCGCTCTCCAGCCCGCCGGCCACGCCGGCGGCCCCGGCTCTCATGCCGGTTCCCGCGTCGGTGCGCTGGGGAGAGGGTCGGCTGCGGCTCGACTCGACCTTCGCGGTGCGCTGGGCGGGGCCGGTCCGGGACGAACGCCTAACCCGCGCCATCGCGCGGTTCGTCCGCCGCGCCGCAAGTGCCACCGGGCTGCTGCTCGGCCGGGCGGACAGCAGCGGCGGCCTGGTGATCACGGTGCGCCGGCCAGGAGAACGGGTGCAGTCGCCGGGGGAAGACGAGAGCTATACCCTCAGCGTACTGCCGGGCGGGGCGACGCTCGACGCCGCCACGCCGGTCGGCATCTTGCGCGGGCTCGAGTCGGTGCTCCAGCTCATCGCGGCGGATTCCGCGGGGTGGTACCTGCCCGCGACCCGCATCGAAGACCGGCCGCGCTTTGCCTGGCGGGGCTTGCTCATCGACGTCGGCCGTCACTGGGAGCCCCCCGAGGTGATCAAACGCCAGCTCGACGGAATGGCCGCCGTCAAGCTCAATGTGCTGCATTGGCACCTGTCGGAAGACCAGGGCTTCCGGGTCGAAAGCAAGCGCTATCCCCGGCTGCAGCAACTCGGCTCCGACGGGTTGTACTACACGCAGGAGCAAATCCGCGACATCGTGGCCTACGCGCGCGACCGGGGCATCCGCATCGTGCCGGAATTCGATGTGCCGGGACATTCCACCGCCTGGTTCGCAGGGTACCCCGCTTACGCCAGCGGGCCGGGCCCTTACGCCATTGAGCGGCGTTTCGGCGTGTTCGTGCCCACCTTCGATCCCTCGCGCCCGGCGACCTATCAGTTCCTGGAAGGATTCATCAGCGAGATGGCGTCGCTTTTTCCCGACGCCTATTGGCATATCGGCGGCGACGAAGTCGAGGGCTCGCAGTGGCGCACCAATCCGAGGATCCGGGCCTTCATGCGGGCGCACCGGCTGGAGAACAACGGCGCGCTGCAGGCCTACTTCAACCGCAGACTCTCGAGCATTCTGGCGCGGCATGGCAAACGGATGGTGGGGTGGGATGAGATTCTCCACCCCGGCCTTCCACTGGCCACCGTGGTGCAGTCCTGGCGGGGTCAGGCCTCCCTGGGGGAGAGCGCCAAACGCGGCTACCGCGGCATCCTCTCGGCGGGCTGGTATCTCGACCACATGCGGACGGCCGAGTTCCACTACCTGGTCGATCCGCTTCCCGAGGGGAATGCGCTCACCCCTGCGCAGGCGAGCCGGGTGCTAGGCGGCGAGGCGTGCATATGGGGCGAGCACGTCACTCCGGAATCCATCGATTCACGGATCTGGCCCCGGCTGGCCGCGATCGCGGAGCGGCTCTGGTCGCCACGCGAGGTGCGGGATGTGCCGGACATGTATCGCCGGCTCGACGTGATGCGGGGCCGGCTGGAGCTGCTGGGACTTGGCCATGAGGGGCACACGGCGCGCATGGCACGCCGGCTGGCCGACGGGCAGGATGCCCGCGCCTTGCAAACGCTGCTCGAGCTGATGGAGCCGGTGCGATTCGGGGAGCGGGCCACTCTGCAGCCGCTGGTCCAGCAGACTCCACTGGTTTTCGCGGTGGACGCCGCGCGGCCCGATCCTCCCGCGCAATGGAACACCCGGCGGCTGGTGCTCACGGCGCTTGCCGCCGGCGACGCCGCAGCCTTCGCCCGCAGCGCGCTCGATTCCGCTTTCACGGCCTGGGCCGCGCTGGGTACCGCGCTGGATTCGCTGGCCGTACGGGCGCCGCTCGCCGCGGATGCGGTACCCGGCGCGCACGCGCTGGCCCGAGTGGCCGCCATCGGACGGGAAGCACTCGAGCAGCTAACCCGCGGCCCGGCCCCGCCGGATTGGAGCAAGGCCCGGATTGCGGAGCTCGATCTGCTCGCCAAGCCGCAAGGCTTGCTGCGCGTGACGGTGCTTCCTGCCGTGCGGCAACTGGTCGAGGCCGGCGGAAGGAAATGACGCGCTACTTCGCCTACGGTGCCAACCTCGACCCCGTGCACATGGGGGAATGCTGTCCTACCGCTCGCTGGCTGGGGACCGCGATCCTCGCCGGCCACGGCTTTCGAATTGCGGCGGCTGGCTATGGCAACGCGGTGGCCGCCCCGGGCGAAACGGTCTACGGCGTGTTGTGGGAGCTCGAGCCGGCCGATGAAGCCGCGCTCGACGCCTTCGAAGGCATGGGAGAGGGACTCTACCGTAAGGCGCACACTACGGTGTGCTCCGCCGACGGGGAGGAGCTGAGCGCGATGCTCTATCTCCCCACCGATTCCGCTCCGGGCCGCCCCGTTGCCGGTTACCTCGAGCGCATCATCGAAGTCGCCAAATCCCTCGCCTTCCCCGCCGGCTATGTGGAGGAGCTTCAGGCGCGCATATTCCAGCGGTGACTGCCCGCAACGCACGACGATGGCTGGGGCCGAAAGCCCGCTGGTTCTGGCCGGTTTTCGCCACGATCCTGCTGGCCGATTGGTCCAGCAAGGAACTGGTGGTCTCGGCGCTGAGCGGCAGCCCCGGGCCGCATCCGATCATTGGTGAACTGCTCCGGGTGACCCTCGTCTACAATGTGGATGCGGCCTTCAGTTTCTCCTTCGGGAGTGCGTCGCGGCTGATCTTCTCGGCTATCGCCTGCCTCGCGATCGCAGCGCTCTTCCGGCTCTATTACCGCACCCGACCCGATGGAGTGGTGCGAGCGGTGGCGCTGGCTCTCGTCGCCGGGGGCGCGCTGGGCAATCTGCTGGACCGGATTCGCTCGGCACGCGGCGTGGTGGACTTCATCGACGTGGGCCTGGGTCAGTCCCGGTTCTGGACCTTCAACCTTGCCGACCTGGGGGTGACGGTCGGCGCCCTGCTATTGTCCCTGGTGCTCTGGCGGGAAGAGCAGAGGCGCGAAACCGCCAGATGAAATTCGCTCTGCTGTTGCTCCTCGGGCTACCGCTCGCTGCGCAGGCGCCGCCCGGCAAGATCACGCGCGCCGGCGTCGCTCGCGCTCAGGCGGTGGTCGATTCGGTATTCCTCGACCGCACCGCGCGCGAAGGCACCATAGAAGGGGGCGACTGGGCGTCCTACCTGATGGCCCGGCTCGGGGTGGAGCCGATCCCCGAGAACAGCGAGATTCTGATTGCGGTGGACAGTCTGCACATCGAGTTGTCGGGCCGGCTGCAGGACCTGCCTCAGGAAGCTCGCGCCATGATCGGCCCGTTGGCCGCCCTGATCGATTCGAGCACGGTCCTCACAGCCGATATCGCACAACTGCCGGCAGCCCAGGGGTTGGCGCACTTCCGGCTGCAAGGCGTAAACATCGGCGGCTTACCGGTGCCGGAGCTCATCTTGCGCTCCATGCTCCTCGACGTCGGCGAGCACTACCCCGCCCTCACCAAGAGTGGCCGGGACCTCTACGTCGAGATCCCGCTCGATGGGCGGGTGTTGCTGATCGACGGTGCGGTCCGGCTGAGCGCGCCCCCCCGGCCACCCTGATTCCTCGGGAGCACAAGGATGACTGATCCCCATTACCCCATCGGGCCGTTCAGCCTCGAAGGAGAGATCACTACCGCGCGCCGCGAAGGCTGGATCGCCGAGCTCGCCGAAGCACCCGCCTCCTTGCGAGGAGCGGTGCACGGGCTGACGGAGGCCCAGTTCGATACGCCCTACCGCGAGGGCGGCTGGACCGTACGCCAGGTCGTTCACCACATCCCCGACAGTCATCTGAATGCCTACGTGCGGTTCAAGCTGGCGCTGACCGAGGAAAACCCGACCATCCGTCCCTACGAAGAAGCCCGCTGGGCCGAGCTGCCCGATACTGCGGCGACCCAGGTGGGAGTCTCGCTGATGCTGCTGGAAGCCCTGCACCGGCGCTGGGTCGTCCTGCTGCGCGCGCTGCGCGAGGCGGAGTGGGCGAGGACCTTCTTTCACCCCGAGCAAAAGAAATCGCTGCGGCTCGACCGAGTGCTCGCGATGTATGCCTGGCATGGCCGCCATCACGTGGCGCATATCACCTCGCTGCGCGACCGGATGGGCTGGCATTGAAAGCATCGCGCCAACTCAGGCGCTCTGCCACGCTCCTTGCCGAGCGCACCGCAACCCGACTCGGCCTCTCCAGGGAACGCTGCGTGCGCTGACTCCGAGCTACACCCGCTGTCGAGTTTCCTGCTTCTTCCCGCTCTGCGTCGCAAGTGCATGTGGCAAAGGTGGAATGGTCGCAGCTCCCCATCCAGCAGCTCACCAAATCAGACCGGCTGTCTTGTTTTATGACTAATGCTGATGAATGCATGCAGTTTTTGGGCGACAATTCCTTACGTAAGTGCAAGTTGGAGCGGGAAATGCGTCCTATTCATAGAAGCTGCAACCATGGAACGTCGTTCGTATGGTTTCGGGACAGTTGGAGAGACCGGAGGAACTCGCGTGCTGGATCGCCTCACCGATTCGTTAGCGCAAAGCTGGGACGGTTTGGAGCCGTTGCCTCCCGGCTGGCGGGAGATCTTCGAGGCGCTGCAGGCCGCGCTCACGCAGGCCTACGAGGAGCGCGAGCAGCTCACGCAGGCGCAGCAGCGGACCGCGACAGAATTGCGGGAACAAGTTGTGGAGCTGGAGGCGCTCCGGCGTGCTCGCAGCGCGGCGGAATCCGCCAATCTGGTGCGGGGCCAGATTCTCGCCACGGTCAGCCACAGTATGCGTCCGCCTGCCGATGCGCTGCTCGGCCTGAGCGGGCTGCTGCGCCTGGGCGCGCTCTTACCAACCCAGCGCGCCTACCTTGATGCCTTGCATGGCGCCGCCGAAGCTCTGCGGGGAATTCTCAATGACGTGTCCGATTTTTCCCGCTTGGAGAGTGGCACTTTGCCTCTGGAGCCGATCGCGTTCGACCTGCGGGTCATGGTCGAAGATCTCACTGCTGCGCTGAGCGGAGAAGCACTGGCCAAGGGTCTTGCGCTGCGGCTCCGCTGGGATCCCGATACTCCGAAACGGGTGCGGGGCGACCCGGGCCGGATCCGACAGGTGCTCGCGGTCCTGGTGCGGGACGGGCTGGCCCGCTTGGAGCGGGGCGAGGTGCTGCTCGAAGTACGGGAGGATATGGCCCGGACGACGGGCGGGATCCGCGTCCTGATCGAGGACAGCGGGCCCCCGATCCCCGACGATCTGCTCGCCACGCTCTTCGAGCCCTTTATCCGCGGTGACGCCTACTCCAGTCGTGACGGCGGGCTGGCGCTTCCGATCGCGCGACAACTCGCCCATCTGATGGGCGGGGAGCTTCTGGCGGAGAATCCCACGGGAGGGAGCGGGACCCGCTTCACGCTACGCCTCCCCCTGCCATGGAGCGATGCGACCACGCCGGAGGGCACCGTCGCGGGCCTGCCGGCCGACCCGGTGCCGACTTCCGCGCTTCCCGGCACGCTACTCGTGGTCGAGGCCGACGCGAAGCAGCGCGCAAGCTGGAGCGGAATCGCCGAGGCGGCGGGTTACCGCGCGACAGGATTCGAAGGGCGTGACGCCGCGCTCGCCGAGCTGGCGCGCCGGGCGCAGGACGGCAGAGCGGTGGATATCGTGATCTTCAGCGATCATGATGCGGAAGAGTACGAGCGAATCGGCCGGGAGATCAGCGGGGATGCCGAGCTCGGCAAGCCCGCGCTCGTCATGCTGCCCGCCGTCGGAAACCCCGGTGATGCACGCCGGTTGATGGACGCGGGATTCCGCGGCTATCTGGTCAAGCCGGTCGCTCCCGCGGACCTGCGGGAAACGCTGGAGACGTTGCGACGTACGCCGCGCGCAGCCTGGCACACGCTCTTGCTCACCCGGCATTCGCTGGCGGAAGCCCGGCGGGGAGAGGAAATCGAGGACGTCGAGGAGGATGCGGGGCTGACGCAGCTGCTGGAGACCTGAGCGGTGAGCGGTAAGCGGTGAGCGGTAAGCGGTAAGCGGTGAGCGGTGAGCGGTGAGGGCGTGCGCTCCATGCCGGGCCCCTTAACTGCATCCACAGATTTCACAGATGACGCAGATTGTTTGTTGTATTCCTGGTTTTGGTTTTCGTAGTTGTCGTTCTTCTTGTTCTTCTCATTGTGTTTCAT
>DASYPD010000192.1:0-1582 GCA_036007005.1 Gemmatimonadales bacterium | reverse complement strand
AGAGAGAGAGAGAGAGAGAGAGAGAGTGGGGACTCCCGAAGTGAATGTGGGCATCCCTCCTGGGTTCCTGGGCGCCAGCAGTCCTGACAGGACTGCGGGGATGAGTCGTCGCGAGGGGATATGTGGTGTGCACTGGCGAGGCCTATACGGCTTTCGAAAGCGGGAATGACCCTCCGTTCATCGGTGCGGGCGCCCAAAAGGCGCCCGGAGTCATGCGACTGAGGAGGTGAGTCCGCCATCCCAGATGGCGCTGTTGCGTTCCGCCAGTATGGGCACGCCGAACCGCGACCTGCAGCCTTGTATCTGATCGCCACAACCATTCGTAGAAGATGACGGCCACCCCACGGTTCCCGGGCTCCCTAACAGCGAGCTCAGAGGGGAAGAACAAGGATCAAGGAGTGAGTTCGAGTCGTCTCGGTCATCCCACTGTTCCTGCAAATCATGGGCCCTGCCGTGCCCGACGCGTGGGCAGCTCGACCACTCCAGTTTGCTCGGCCCGCGCCGAATCCGTCCGGGCCGTGGCCTGAGCCGCGTCGAGCCGGTCGGCCAGGTGTTCCATCGCGTCGGGGAATAGATGCCCGTAGCGGTCCATCGTGACCTGGATTGAGCTGTGCCCAAGGTGCGCCTGGATCGCCTTCGGGTGGGCGCCCTGGGCGATCAGCAGCGCGGCGCAGGTGTGCCGTAGGTCGTGGAAGCGGACCTCGGTGGGCAGGCCGGCGCGGGTCAGCGCCGGGCAGAACAGCCGCTGGTAGAAGTTGTTATGCCGCAGTTGACCGCCCTTCGGGGCGGTGAACACGAAACCGTCGGGGTCGCGCGACCGGCTGGCCAGGTAGGCGGCCAGATCGTCGCGCAGGAACCGGGGCAGGCGGACGGTGCGCTCTGCGTGGGTCTTGGTCGGCCCGGCAATCAGCCGGCCGCCGACCTCGCTGGCGGCCTCGACTACTCGAACCGTGCCGCGGAGCAGGTCGAGTCGCTTGACGCGCAGCGCCGCGATCTCCCCCGCTCGTAGTCCGGTGTAGGCGGCGAAGCGGATGAGCACGCCGTACGGCGGGACGATCGCCTCGGCCAGCCGCTCGACCTCGGCGGCCGACAGGAAGTGCATCTCACGGGAATGGCTCCGTGGGGCGCGGACTCCGGCGGCTGGGTTGCGGACCAGCGCGCCGGCCTGGATGGCTGCCTCCAGCACGGCGTACAGCACGTAGTAGGCGTGCTTGGCCCGCGAAGGTGAGAGTCCTCCGCTGACGAGGCCGGCGAGCCAGCCGCGCACGGCGAGGGTGTCGAGCGAGGCCACCGCCCGGTCGCCGAAGGCGGGCAGGATGTGGTTGTGCAGCAGCGAGCGGTAGTCCTCGCGGGTCTTGGGCTTGAGGGCGACCGTGGTCGCATACCAGCGTTCGGCCAGCTCCCCCACCGTTGTTCGCCCCTGCCGGGGGTCGACCCAGTGTCCACGGAGCTTGTCGGCCTCGGCGTGCTGGAGGAATCGTTCGGCATCCCGCTTGCGGGCGAAGCTCTTGGCTCGCTCGCGGCCGGCCGGGTCGCGGTAGCGGACCCGCCAGCGCAGCCGGCCCTGACCCTGCCGCTTGCT
>DASYPD010000191.1:0-5761 GCA_036007005.1 Gemmatimonadales bacterium | reverse complement strand
CCGAGCCGACGTTCGAAGCGCCGGCCAATTGGGCCAAGTTCATCGGGTCGCCGGTCATCGCCCCGCGCGTCGACGCCTCGCTACACCTGGATTTCGACGCCATGGCGGAGCAGGGACGTGGAGCGGGCTTGAGCTACCTCTGCAACCCGAACAATCCCACGGCTACCGTGCACGGCCTGAGCGCCGTCAGCGGCTATGTCGAGCGCGTGGGCAAGCTCTCGCCGGAGACCACCGTTCTGATCGACGAAGCGTACTTCGAGTATGTCGACGAGCCCTCGTATGGTTCGGCCATCCCGCTCGCCCTGAGCAATCCCAGGGTCGTCGTCACGCGGACATTCTCGAAGGTGTTCGGAATGGCCGGGTTGCGGGTAGGATATGCGGTCGGCCAGTCTGCCACGCTCGCCAAGCTCGCCGCGTGGCTCCTGGGCTCGAACATCAGCCAGCTCTCGCTGGTCGCAGCCGCCGCGGCGGTCGGCGACATCCCGCACATTGCGCTCGAGCAGCGCCGCAATCGTGCCACGCGAGCCTATGCCCGCCGGTTCTTCGAGCAGGCCGGATACAGCGTCGCCCAGAGCGAGGCCAACTTCATGATGGTCGACATTCGGCGCGACGCGAAGGAGTTCAAGCTGGCATGCCTCAAGCACCACGTCGCGGTCGGCCGGCAGTTCCCTTCGCTGCCGACCCACGTGCGGGTATCGATCGGCACACTGCAAGAGATGCAGAAGGCTCGGCGGGTCTTTGCGTCGGTGCTAGCGTAGCGCGCGTGTCGACAAGCGCGCAGTGGTGCGCCACGGTCCTGCTCATCCTTCTCACGGCGCCGCCCGCCGCCGCGCAATCGCGCTGCCACCCCACCCTGGCGCCTCGCGGTGGCGGTCAGGTGGCAGACACGGCCTTCGATGCTGCCGTGCCGCGGCCGGCGTTCGCAACGGGCCAAGGCCCGCTCGTGCTGCTGGACGAGGGACACTTCAATTTTCATACGCTCGCCGGGCGTTATGCCCCATTCGCCCGGCTTCTCCGGCGTGACGGTTTCGAGGTGCGCGCCCTGCGAGGGCGCATTTCCCCCGATTCCTTGGCTCCCGCGCGAATCCTCGTCATTGCCAACGCACTCGGCGAAGCCAATGCAGCCCCATTGAATTGGTCGCTGCCCATTCAGGCTGCGTTCCAGCCGGATGAAATCGAGGCCATTCAGCGCTGGGTCAGCCAAGGCGGTTCGCTATTCCTCATTGCGGATCACATGCCCTTTCCGGGGGCGGTCGAGACCCTCGCGCGCGCGTTCGGGATTCTGCTGTTGAACGGATTCGCTACCGATAGCAGCTGCAGCGAGGACGAGTTTATGTTTCGCCGCAGCGACGGAACCCTCAGCATCCATCCGATAACGCAGGGCCGCGGCCCCGGGGAACGGGTCGACTCGGTGCGCAGCTTCACCGGCGAAGCGTTTCGCCTGCTTTCGGGCCGCTCGATCCTTACCCTGGAACCGGGGGCAGTGGTGCTGCTGCCCACCAGGGCCTGGAGCTTCAGCGATAGCACGCCGCGACTCTCCGGGGCAGGAATGTGGCAAGGCGGCGTTCTGCTGCATGGCCGGGGCAGGGTGGCGGTGTTCGGGGAAGCCGCGATGTTCTCCGCCCAGCTTTCGGGCACCCCGCGGCGCCCAATGGGGATGAATGCCCCCAATGCCGGGCAGAACGCGCAGCTCCTCTTGAATGTCGTACACTGGCTGGCAGGACTATTGCACGCGAAGTGAGCAGCCCGGCAACCTCAAACACTCTGCTCGATCGAGATCCCCATGTTTCGGTTTGATCGCGTGCGGCAACGGGTACGCTGGGGTCGCGTCGTGCCTCTCATGGTGCTCTGCATGTTGCTCGGCGTGGCGGCCGCGCTCGGGTTGCTACAGCTGGCGGTGATTCCTCGCTGGCTGTTGAGTCCCCTCGGGAATGGAATCGGGTTCGTGCTCATCTGGTTGTGGTTGCCGGATGCACTCCGACCCGGGAAGCATCTCCCGTTCGCCGGGCGCTTCCTGGTCGGCCTGGCGAGCGCCGGCCTCTTCCTGGTATTCATGATCATGGCCACCTGGTCCGATCTGCCTCCCTGGCTGCGGTAACCCGCTCCAGCCGCTGAGCGTGCTCCATGAAAAAGCTCGTTTTCCTTTGCTCTGCGGCGGGCCTGCTCGCCACTCCGCGCTTCCAGCAAGCCGCCACCTCGGAGCTCGTGCGCTGGGACCAATTGGCCCGTAACGTCACCATCGTGCGGGACGACTGGGGCATTCCGCACATTCACGGAAAGACGGATGCCGACGCCGTGTTCGGCCTGGTCTATGCGCAGGCCGAAGACGATTTCAATCGGGTGGAAACCAACTACCTCAACGCGATGGGACGGCTGGCGGAGGCTGAGGGAGACTCGGTGTTGTACCGGGATCTCCGGATGAAGCTGTTCATCGATCCCGACAGCTTGAAGGCGAAGTACGCCACCAGTCCCGAGTGGCTGAAGCGGCTGATGAATGCCTTTGCCGACGGTTTGAATTACTACCTCTATACCCATCCCGGCGTCTCGCCGCGCGTGCTTAAACGCTTCGAGCCGTGGATGGCGCTCAGCTTCAGCGAAGGCAGTATCGGGGGAGACATCGAGAAGGTGAGCCTGAGACGGCTGGCGGCGTTCTACGGCAAGCAGACGCCCGACGCGGAGGCTCCGACTCGGCCCGATGAGCCCAGCGGATCGAATGGGATCGCGATCGCGCCCTCGAATACCACGGGGCACCATGCCCTGCTCCTCATCAACCCGCACACCTCCTTCTACTTCCGGGCCGAAGTCCAGGTGACCAGCGACGAGGGCTTGAACGCCTACGGCGCGGTGACCTGGGGCCAGTTTTTCGTCTATCAGGGCTTCAACGACAGGGCGGGGTGGATGCACACTTCGAGCGGCGTGGACGCCGTCGATGAGTACCTGGAAACCATCGTGAAGCATGGTGATCGCCTCTCCTATCGCTACGGCAGGGAGGAACGCCCGCTCCAAACCTCCGTCATCACGGTGCCGTACAAGACCGCTGGCGGGATGGCCAGCCGGAAGTTCACGGTGTACCGCACCCATCATGGGCCGATCATCCGCGAGCAGGACGGCAAGTGGGTGGCTGTCAGGCTCATGCAGGAGCCCGTGAAGGCGCTGACCCAGTCCTACAGCCGAACCAAGGCACGCAGCTACAAAGCGTTCCGCCAGACCATGGAGCTGCACACCAACTCCTCGAACAACACGATCTTTGCCGACGCCGACGGCCACATCGCCTACTTCCACGCCAACTTCATTCCGCGGCGCGACCCCCGCTTCGATTGGACCAAGCCGGTGAACGGCAGCGATCCCGCCACGGAGTGGCACGCTCTGCTGTCGGTGGAGCAGACTCCACACCTGCTGAATCCGGCGAGCGGCTGGCTCTATAACAGCAACAACTGGCCCTGGTCGGCAGCCGGCCCCAGCAGTCCCCGGCGCGCGAATTATCCCGTCTACGTGGAAAGCGGCAGGCGCGAATCGGCCCGCGGCCTTCACGCTCTCCGGGTCCTCGCCGGCAAGAAGGACTTCACGCTCGAGTCCCTCCTCGCGGCCGCGTACGACAGCTACCTCCCGGCATTTGAGCAGCAGATCCCGCTGCTGCTGCGAGCCTATGATGCGGCACCGGCTACTAACCCGCTCAAGGCGCGCTTGTCCGAGCAGATTGCGCTGCTGCGGAGCTGGGATTTCCGCTGGTCGGAGGCGTCGCTGGCCACCTCGCTCGCCGTGTTCTGGGGAGAGGAGGTGTCGCATCGGGTTGCGGCCGAAGCGCGCCGGACCGGGAGGTCGCTCGCTGATTCCACCGCGAACGAGGGGAAGCCCCCGCAGCTGCTCGAGGCGCTGGCAGCGGCTGCCGACACACTCACCGCCGGCTTCGGCAGCTGGAAAACTCCCTGGGGTGAGATCAACCGCTTTCAACGCCTTACCGGCGACATCGTGCAACCGTTCAATGACGCCGGTCCGAGTATCCCCGTCGGTTTTACCTCGGCCCGCTGGGGCTCGCTCGCCTCCTTCGGTGCCCGCAGCTATCCCGGCACCAGGAAGTGGTATGGAACGAGCGGCAACAGCTTCGTCGCCGTGGTGGAGTTCGGCGACAGTGTCCGGGCCAGGGCCGTGACCGCCGGCGGGGAGAATGGCAACCCCGCATCCCCGCATTTCAAGGATCAGGCGGTGCGCTACAGCAAGGGGGACCTCCGGCCCGTCTACTTCTATCCCGCACAATTGAAGGGGCATACCGAACGGGAGTACCATCCGGGAGGCTGACGCTCTCCTAGGGGGGCGAGGATACTCCCTCGGTCTGCCGGCTCACCAGAGCCGCGGCCGCAAGATCGCCGGTGACGTTGAGCATCGTCGCGAACAGATCGGGAATCGCGTCCACGGCGATCAGGATCCCGATTCCTTCCGCTGGCAGCCCAATGGCCAGGAAGAGCGGAGTGAGCATGAGGAAGGCGCCGCGCGGAACGCCAGGCGCCACGAACGCCAGGAAGATTGCGGCTACTGCCACGGTCGCGAGTGCGCCGGCGTGCAGGGGGATGCCATAGAACCATCCGATGAAGAGGGCGCCGATCGTCCAGGAGACCGGTGCCGCGATCTTGAAGGTGGAGACCGCGAACGGCAGCACGAAGCCGCTCACTCGCTCCGGCAGTCCCAAACCGCGCTCCGCTCCCTCGACCAGCGCGGGGAGGGAGGCGATGGATGACGACGACGCGAAGGCGACCAACTGTGCCGGCAGCACGGCCCGGGCAAAGCGCCGCGGCGGAATCCCCGCGAGCAGGACCACCACGGGATACAGCAGGAGGAGGATGAGCAGGCTCGCCACAGAATACGCCACGACGTAGAAGCCCACCGCACCGGCCACCGAGGCGCCGCCCCGCGCCGCCAGGGGTAACACCAGCGCGAACACCCCGATGGGCGCCACCGCCACCACCCAGCGCACCAGCACGAGCATTGCCTCGCTCAGCGCCCGGAAGAAGCCGAGCAGCGTATCACGCGCGGCGGTCCCGCTCGCGGCGATCGCCAGCGCGAGGAGCAGGGTAAAGAGAATCAACGGCAACATCGCTCCCGCAGCCGCCGCGGCGATGGGATTGCTGGGGATCAGTGAGGTGAGCCAGGCCCCGAAGCTCACCGGGGTGCTCGCGCCGAGCTGGCCTGCCGCCTCCGCCGCTCCGGCCGGGAGGGCCGGCCGCGCGCCGTGGGGGAGCAGAGAGAAGACCAGCGGAGCCAGCGGGAGGATCACGAGCGCGGTGCCGAGGAGGAGCAAGAAGAAGGTGAGCAAGGTGCGACCGCCGAGCTGGCCGATCGCACGGAGATCGGCCGCGGAGGCGACACCCGTGATGAGCAGGGCCACCACCAGCGGAATGACCGTCATCCGGATCGCATTGATCCACAGCACGCCGACCGGCACGATGGCTTCCGCGGCGCGCAGCAAGCGGGGATTCCCGGAGGCGGCGATCGCGATGCCCCCGGCGAGGCCCGCAGCGAGCGCGGCGAGAACGCGGGTGCTCTCCTTCATGCTATCCTCATAGCATCAGGTCGCCGCCGTTGATATCGAACACTGCGCCCGTGATGTAGCCGGCTCGTTCCGAGGCGGCGAAGCAGATCAGCTCCGCCACTTCCTCCGCGGTTCCCAGTCGGGGAATGGGATAGCCCCGCGCGATCCGCTCCAGCTGCTCGGGGCTGGCGCTCTCGCGGGTGAGCTCGGTGTCGATCATCCCGGGGGCGACGGCGT
>DASYPD010000190.1:0-1581 GCA_036007005.1 Gemmatimonadales bacterium | reverse complement strand
CTGAATCTCGAGTCGCCCGAGCATCGGCCGCTGTTGTACTACCCGCTGCGGGCGACTGGGGACCGTTCGATGAGCGTGTTAGTACGCACCGCGGGCGATCCGGCCGCACTGAGCGCGGGGATCCGCAAGGAGCTTCGCTCGCTGGATCCGCTCCAGCCGGTTGCGCTCTCTCGAACACTCGAAGAGGTGGTGGACGCGGTGTATGCCCCGCAGCGCTTCAATGTCGTGGTGCTCGGCAGCTTTGCCCTGGCTGCCCTGCTGCTGGCCGCGATCGGCCTCTATGGAGTCATGGCCTACGCGGTCCGCCAGCGCACCCGCGAGCTCGGCGTTCGCCTTGCGCTCGGCGCAGACCGTGGAGCCGTCGTACGGATGATTCTGGGAGAGGCGCTCGGACTGGTGGTGGTCGGAATCGGGCTGGGGCTGGGTGGTGCGCTGCTACTGGACCGGACGCTGACCGCGTTGCTTTTCGGCGTGAAGCCGGGCGATCCGCTCGCCCTGGTCCTTGCCAGCGTGTTATTGCTGAGCGTCGCCCTGCTGGGCAGCTATGCCCCTGCACGTCGCGCGGCGCGGGTCGACCCGATGGAAACACTGCGCGCAGAATAGCTGGGGGACAACTGCTTCCTATTTTCGCGTCCAGCGATCGGCATCGCGACGCTCCACCTTCTCCATCATCCGCTCGAACGCCTGTTGCAGGTCGATGCCCTCGCGGTTGGCAATGCAGATCAGCACGAAAAGAATATCCGCGAGCTCCAGGGCGAGATCGCCATCGGACTCTTCGCTCTTCTTGGTCTTCTGCCCGAAGCGGTGATTGATTTCGCGCGCCAGCTCACCCACTTCCTCGGTGAGCCGGGCCAGATTGGTCAGCGGGTGGAAATACCCCTCTTGGAATTGAGCCACCCAGGCGTCGACCCGTTGCTGGGCTTCAGAGAGTGACATGTCGCCTCACTTGCCCGCCAGCGCCGCAATCAGCGCCTTGCAGAAATGTCCGAGGTCGGCCGGGGTCCGGCTGGTGATGAGGTTGCCGTCTACCACGACCGCCGCATCCTCCCACTGCATCCCGGCATTCACCAGGTCGTCCTTGATCGCGCCGACACTGGTGCCGCGCTTGCCCCGTACGATACCCGCCGAGATCGGGACCCAGCCGGCGTGGCAAATAAAAGCGACCGGCTTTCCGGCTTCATGGATCTGGCGGGTGAGCTCGAGTACCCGCGGGGAGCGCCGCAGGATGTCGGGTGCGTAGCCGCCCGGGATTACCAGCGCGTCGAAGTCCTCGGCGGCGACCTGATCGACGGTGGTATCGGGGGTCACCGGGTAGCCGCGTTTGCCCTGGTAGGTTTTCTCACCGAGTCCGGCGACGGTGCAGACATGACCCTCCTCCTCGAGCCGGATCTTGGGGTACCAGAGCTCGAGGTCCTCATAGAGAGGGCCGGCAAAGATCAGGATGTGTTTGGGCATAGGGAGCCAGGGAGTCAGGGAGTCAGGGAGTCAGGGAGCTAGGCAGCTTGGGAGCTAGAGAACAGGCCTGGTAGAAGATATCCTCTAGGCTTCGGCTTCCTGTCTCCCGACTCCCTGGCTCCCTTG
>DASYPD010000189.1:0-4235 GCA_036007005.1 Gemmatimonadales bacterium | reverse complement strand
CGTAGACGATCGCGGTGACAACTCCCCCGACCAGGCCTACTATCCCGCCCGACCGGGTTTTCCCCGGACTCACCGAAGGCCAGAGTTTGGGGCCCCCGATCGCCTTGCCGCCCCACATGGCGAAGCTGTCGCAGAGCCAGGTCACCGCCAGGGGAAAGAACACCAGCCCCAGCGCCGGAAAAGACCGCCCGCCGCCCGCCCCGAAGCGGATCAGCAGGATCGCGGAGGGCAGCAAGGCACAATAGACCGGGCCGAGCAAGGTGATGGCGGCGGCCTCGAGCGGGCGCTCCTCCGGGCGCCGCCGCAGCAAAACCATACTCAGCACGAGCAGCGGGACGAGGAGGGTGACCAGGGGCCACTGCACCCAGAGCCAGAGCGGTCCCAGCAGCCCCGCAACCAAAGATTCCAGCGGCGAGATCGCATCGGTCACGGGGGCCGCCACCACCCAGGTGACGAGCGGCACTAGGACCGCCAGCGCAATGCCCAGACGCTTGAGCGGGCGCACTCCGGCGCGTTCCGCGAGCCCATAGAGCTCGCGGGTGCCCAGCGCCGCGATGAGGGCAACCAGCGCTACGAGCAGGAGGCCACCATACCAGACCGCGACCGCGGCGAGCGGGATTCCGACCGCGGCGACCGCGATGCGCTGAAGCTGGTTGCTCAAGAGGGGACGGGGACGCGCCCGAACCGACGGTCCCGCCGCTGAAAATCAAGAATCGCCTCGAAGAGATGCCGCCGGGTAAAGTCAGGCCACAGGACGGACATCACATGGAACTCGGCGTACGCGATTTGCCAGAGCAGAAAGTTGGAGAGCCGGTGCTCGGCAGAGGTGCGGATCAGCAGATCGGGATCGGGTAAGCCCGCGGTGTACAGCCGGCGGGCGAATGCCGCTTCATCAATGTCCGCCGGCGCGAGCCGCCCGGCGGCCGTGTCTTCCGCCAGCAGGCGCGCCGCCCGGGTCAACTCGGCGCGCGAGCCATAGGATAAGCAGATGTTGAGCGTGAGCGCCGTGCCCTCTGCGGTTTCCGCCTGGATGGAGTCGACCGCGGCCCGCGCCGGCTGGGTCAGCCGCTCGAGCTCCCCGAGGACGCGGACCGCAACGCCCTGTCCCCGCAGCTCAGCGCCTTCCTTCGAGACGTACTCCTCGAGAAGAGCCATCAGCGCTTCGATCTCTTCAGGAGGGCGTTGCCAGTTCTCCTGGCTGAAGGCGAACAGCGTGAGAACTTCCACGCCGGCCTGGCGGCAGCCTTCGACGCATTCGCGCACGGCGCTCATCCCGGCCTGATGGCCCGCCGTCCGGGGCAGGCCGCGCTGCTTGGCCCAGCGTCCGTTGCCATCCATGATGACGGCGACGTGCATCGGCACGCCGCCGTTGATCCGGATCTGGCCGAGCAACTCCTCCGCGGAGCTGGTCACACCTCCATGATCTCCGCTTCTTTGGCGTGGATCAGGACGTCGATCTGCTTCATGTGCTCGTCGTGCGCCTTCTGGATCTCCTTCTCGGCGCGGGTCTTCTCGTCCTCGGAAATATGCTCCACCTTTTTGATCTTGTGCAGCGCATCGGTGCGGCCATGTCGCACCGCCACCCGGCCTTCCTCGGCGAGCTTATGAACGAGCTTGACGAGATCCTTGCGGCGCTCCTCGGAAAGCGCCGGCAACGGAATGCGGAGGAGATTACCGGAGGACTGCGGATTCAAACCGAGATCGGATTCACGAATGGCCTTGTCGATCGCCTGCGTCAGGCCTTTGTCGAAGGGCTGCACGGTGAGCAGCCGCGGCTCCGGGGCAGCCACCAGACCAACCTGGTTGAGCGGCACCACATTGCCATACGCCTCGACGCGAATGGTATCGAGCAGCGCGGTGCTGGCCTTGTTGCTGCGCAGGCCGGAGAATTCGCGCTTGGTGCTCTCGACCGCCTTGTGCATGTGGTCGCGGGCCTGCTTGACGGTTTCTGGGATGCTGGCGGCGGCAGTCATCGGACGATCGTCCCCACCCGTTCGCCTGCGAGCACGCGCCCGATGGCGCCCGGCTGATTGAAGTTGAAGACCACGATGGGCAGCTTGTTTTCTTTGCAGAGCCCGAACGCGTTCGCGTCCATTACGGCATAGCCCTTGATCAGCGCATCCTGGAAGCTGAGCTCCGGGATGAACTGGGCGTTCTTGTCCCGCTTGGGATCGCCGGTGTACACCCCATCCACGCTGGTCGCCTTGAGAATGACCTCCGCTTCCATCTCGAGCGCCCGGAGCACAGCGGCCGTATCGGTCGAGAAAAACGGGTTGCCGGTACCGCCCGCGAAGATCACCAGGCGGCCCTTCTCGAGATGGCGTACCGCGCGGCGCCGGATATACGGCTCCGCCAACGATTCCATCCGGATCGCTGTCAGCACCCGGGTCTGCACGCCAATACGCTCCAGGATGTCCTGGAGCGCAAGGGCGTTGATCACAGTGGCGAGCATCCCCATGTAATCGGCGGAGACGCGGTCGAGCCCCTCCGTGCTAGCGGCGGTTCCCCGGACGATATTGCCGCCCCCGACGACCAAGCCGAGATGAATGCCCTGGGCGTGCACTTCCTTGATCTGCTGGGCCAGCGCTTCCACCACAGCGTAGTCGAGACCGACGCCACGCTCTCCGGCGAGCGCTTCGCCGGAGAGCTTGAGCAGCGCGCGCCGGTAGGCCAGTGCCATTTCAGGACTCGCCGACCTTGAAGCGGGCAAACTGCTTCACGCTGACGCTTCCCCCCAGGGTCTTGGCTGCCGCGTTCACCAGATCAGCCACTTTCTTCGTTTCATCCTTCACGAAGGATTGCCCCAGCAGGGTTCGCTCGGAAACGAACTTCCGGAGCTTGCCCTCGACGATCTTGGGCCGAATCTGCTCGGGCTTGCCCTCGGAGGCCACTTGGTCCTCGGCGATGCGGCGCTCCCGCTCCAGCGTCTCCGCAGGAATGTCGGCCTCGCTGATCCCCATGGGATCGGTGGACGCGATGTGCAGCGCGAGCTCGCGCCCCAGCGCATCGAGCGCGTCACCCGCCGGCCCGGCCAGCTCGACCAACACGCCAACCTGGCCGTTGTGGTGCAGATAGCCCTGCACGGTTCCGTTCTCCTGCCGAAAGTGGGCGACTCGCTTGAGCGTCGTCGCCTCGCCCGTCTTGCCAGCGAGCTCCTTTACTGCTTCGGCGACGGTCTTTCCGGCGAAGGGCTGCGCGTCGAGCGTGCCGCCCGGATGCACACCCAGCGGAGCATGGAGTGCCGCGTGGACGCCGAGCTCGCGAGCGAGCTGGCTGAAACCCTCGGTCCGCGCGACGAAATCGGTCTCGCAGTCGAGCTCGATCATCGCGAGATCGGTGCCGAGGTTCTCGGCCGAGATCACGACGAGGCCTTGCGAGGCGGTGCGTCCGCCCCGCGTCTCGGCTTTGGCGATCCCCTTCTTGCGGAGGATCTCGGCCGCCTTGGTCAGATCGCCCTGCGCTTCCGCGAGCGCGGCTTTGCAATCCATCATGCCCGCGCTGGTGCGGGCACGGAGTTCACTGATCAGTTTCGGAGTAATCGCCATCGTTGTCATGGTAATCCTGTTCCTGGTTATCGGTTCCCTATCACTACTCTCTACTCACTACTCACTACTCACTACTCACTACTCACTACTCACTATCTAAAAAAACGCCGCTCACAGCCTATTCGACCATGCGCGGCGTCGCATCGGCTCGGCTCCTTGCGCCGCTCAGCCGCTCGGCTCGCCGGCCGCAGTCGGGGCGGGCTCGCTGACCTCACCCTCGTGCTTGAGGCGCGCCGCGATCGCCTCAGGCTTGGGGCGCCGCTTGCGCCCGCCGGTGCGGCGCCGGCGACGATCGCCCTCGGTATCGCCCTCGCTGCCGCCGTCGGTGCTGTAGGTCTCGCCCTCTTCGTGCTCGGCCGCTTCGCGGACCGGCGCCTGCTGGCGAGTTTCGCGGATCACGTCACACAGCGACCTGGTGATCAGGCCGACCGAACGAATCGCGTCGTCATTGCCGGGGATCGGCACGGTGATGACGTCGGGATCCGCGTTGGTATCCACAATCGCGACCACGGGCACGCCCAGCTTGTTGGCCTCCAGAATGGCGATGCGCTCCTTCTTGGCATCCACCACGAACAGCGCGCCGGGCAACCGGTTCATATTCTTCAAGCCCTCGAGATTGCGCGACAGCTTGACCCGCTCGCGCTCGAAGAGGAGCTTTTCCTTCTTGGTGTAACTGTCGAAGTCACCCTC
>DASYPD010000188.1:0-15741 GCA_036007005.1 Gemmatimonadales bacterium | reverse complement strand
CTGTTCGGCGCCGCCGAACAGCCGCCCGGTTGCCGCCTCGAGGCGGCTCAATGCTGCTTCGACCTGTGGGCGCAACCGGGGAGGAAAACTATTGGTCTCCAGATAGGTCCCGCAGAGGGCGGCAGAGAGGGTGAAGCCCGGCGGCACCGGAATGCCGAGGTTGGTCATCTCAGCAAGACCGGCTCCCTTGCCGCCAAGCACGTCTTTCATCGCGGCGGTCCCGTCGGCGCGGCCCTGCCCGAAGAAATAAACCAGCGGCTGTGGGCCGACGCCGGTCACGGCTTGGCTCCGACGAGCGGGACCAGCTCGGCACCGGACGCCGGCGATTCGTCGACCGCGATGGGATAACGGCCGGAAAAGCACGCGTGACAGAATTCGCTGCGCGTCCCGGCGGCGCGCAGCATGCCTTCGAGGGAGAGATAGCCGAGCGAATCGACGCCGAGGAAGTCGCGAATCTCCTCGCAGGAATGCGTCGCAGCGATCAGCTCTTCTCGGGTGGGAGTGTCGATCCCATAGTGGCAGGGCCCCGTGATCGGCGGAGACGCGAGCCGGAAATGCACCTGCTTGGCTCCCGCCGCGCGGATCATCTGCACCAGCCCCTTGCTGGTGGTGCCGCGGACCAGACTGTCGTCCACCACCACGACCGAGCGGCCCGCAATCACTTCGCGCACCGGGTTGAATTTGATCTTGACCTTGGCGACGCGCAGCGCCTGGCTGGGATTGATAAACGTGCGGCCGACGTAGTGGTTCCGGATCAGCCCGTGCTCCAGCTTGAGGCCGCTCTGCTCGGCGAATCCCAGCGCCATGGCGTTGCTCGAGTCGGGAACGCTGAAGACCACCTGGGCGCCCGGCGCGGGATGCTCGATGGCAAGTTGCCGCCCCAGCTCCCGACGCACCCGGTCCACCGACTCGCCGAAGATCGTGCTGTCGGGCCGGGCGAAATACACCAGCTCGAAGACGCAGCGGCTGACCGGCTTGGGGGGCAATGGCTTGAGCGGCTTCACCACCCCATTGGAGATGCGGACGAATTCCCCTGGCTGCAGCTCGCGAATGAGGGTGGCGCCGACCAGGTCGAGCGCGCAGGTCTCCGACGCCGCAATCACGCCGTCGCCGATCCGGCCCAGGATCAGCGGGCGGAAGCCACGGGCGTCCACCAGCGCGTAGAGGGTCCGGCCCACCGCGATCACCAGACTGTAGGCTCCCTCGACCCGGGAGAGCGCTTCGCGAATCTGTCCTTCGGGATCCGGGGCTGCCGCACGCGCGATCAGATGCACGATCACTTCCGAATCAGAAGACGATTGGAAGATCGCGCCCTGGTCCACCAGCTCGCGCTTGAGCTCCGCGGCATTGGTCAGGTTGCCGTTGTGTGCCAGTGCGAGCGGCCCGCCGCGATAGTTGGCCAGGCACGGTTGGGCATTGGCGAGCACCGAGCTGCCCGTGGTGGAGTAGCGTGTGTGGCCCACGGCCGCGTCGCCCGGCAATTCCCGCAGATCACGCTCGAGAAAAATGTCTCCGACCAGCCCCATCCCCCGGTGACTGTGCGGCTGTCCCTGCGGGTCGATCGTGACGATTCCGGCGCTCTCCTGGCCGCGATGCTGTAACGCATACAGCCCGAGGTAAGCCACCCGCGCCGCGTCCGGTACGCCCGAGACTCCGATGATGCCGCACATGCTAGGTACCCGTTTTCATCCGGCGCGGGATCGCGTCGAAATAGGTTCGGCGTAACTCCCGGGTCGGCCATGCGAAGATCGCGCCAGAGCCCGGGAGTCCGATCTCCAGCAACCCATCCGGGACTCCGACCTCGCCCACGGCCGCTGCTGGTACCCCATACTCGGCGGCCAGCGTCAGGAGCTGAGCGCTGTGCCCCGCGGCGCAGGAGACGACCACCCGGCCCGCATCTTCACCGTACAGGAGCGCCGGGGGCGAGCAGCCGTTCGAATTGACCAGCTCCAGGTGCGCGCCGAACGTCGCGCTGGCGTAGGGGCCACCCAGGCACGCCTCGGCGACGGCTACCGCACACCCGCCATCGGAGCAATCATGCGCCGATCGCAACCAGCCTCTTGCCGCCGCCGCGACGAGCAAGCGCTGCAGCCGGAGCTCGGCGGCCAGATCGACGGGCGGCGGGGACCCCCCGACGAAACCACGCACGACTTCCCAGTAGCTCGAAGCGCCAAGGTGTCCCGCCGTCGCACCGAGCAGAAGAATGTGGTCGCCAGTCGCGCGGAAGTGACTGGGGACCCGCTGGGTGACCTCACGCAGCAGGCCGACCATACCGACCGTGGGAGTGGGATCGATGGCTCCGGAGGGGTTCTCGTTATAGAGCGACACGTTGCCGCCGGTCACCGGCGTACCGAACATGCGGCACGCCTCTGCAATACCCCGGCAGGCCTCGCGGAACTGGAAGAAGATCTCCGGCTTGTCGGGGTTGCCGAAGTTGAGGCAATCGGTAATGCCGAGCGGCTCGGCACCGGTGCACGCCACATTGCGGGCCGCTTCCGCGACGGCGGCCTTGCCACCTTCATAGGGATCCAGCGCCACGTAGCGCGGATTGCAATCCACCGAGAGCGCGAGCCCGAACCGCGTGCCGGGCACGCGCAGCACGCCCGCGTCGCCTCCCGGCGGCAGGACCGTCTCTGCCTGGACCGTGGAGTCGTACTGTTCATAGACCCAACGCTTGCTGGCGATCGTCGGATCATCGAGCAACAGGGGCAGCGCGCCGAGTACATCGGCTTTGGGCGGGTTAGCGGGTGACGCCTTCCGGCGAGCCGCCGCCGCGGGATCTTCGCGGGTCTCAGGGTGAGAGACGGGACAGCCGTCCACTAGGCGATCGCCGGGGATGGCTGCCACAAGGAGGCCTTCGTGCATCACGCGGAAGAGTCCATCATCGGTCACCCGGCCAATCGGCGTTGCCTTGAGCTCCCATGTGGCGCAGACCGCCTGAATGGCGGCCACGCGCTCCGGCTCCGCCACGATCAGCATGCGCTCCTGGGATTCCGAGAGCATGATCTCGTAGGGCGTCATGTCGGGCTCCCGCGTCGGGACGAGGCTCGTGTCGAGCTCGACTCCCACGCCGCCCCGTGCCGCCATTTCAGCGGAGGAACTCGTGAGTCCCGCGGCGCCCATGTCCTGAATCGCGACCGTCAGCCCGGATTCGATCAGCTCGAGGGTGGCCTCGAGCAGCAGCTTCTCAGTGAAGGGGTCGCCGACCTGCACTTGGGGGCGGCGCGCTGCGCTCTTCGCCGAGAGTTCTTCGGAAGCGAAGCTCGCGCCATGGATCCCGTCGCGCCCGGTCCGGGCGCCCATCGCCAGCAGCACATTGCCGACCCCATGGGCGCGCGCCCGCATGAGATCCTTCTCGCGCAAGAGCCCGACGCACATCGCGTTCACCAGCGGGTTCCCTGAATAACCCGCAGCGAAGCCGACCTCACCGCCGAGCGTCGGCACCCCGACGCAATTCCCGTAGTCGCCGACGCCCTTCACGATCCCCGCGAACAGATAGCGGTTGCGCGGGTCATCCAGCGGTCCCAGCCGCAAGGCATTGAGCAGTGCCACGGGGCGCGCACCCATGGTGAACACATCGCGCAGAATACCGCCCACTCCCGTGGCCGCGCCCTGGTACGGCTCGACCGCGCTGGGATGATTGTGCGATTCGATCTTGAAGGCCACCGCCCACCCGTCGGGCAACCGCAGCACGCCGGCATTCTCTCCCGGTCCCTGGATGACGTTGGGTCCGGAGCTCGGGAAGCTGCGCAGCACCGGCTTGGTGTGCTTGTAGCAGCAGTGCTCTGACCAGAGCGCGGAGAAAATGCCCAGCTCGGTGAGCGTCGGGGTGCGTCCCAGCAGCGCGAGGATCTCGGCGTATTCCGATTCGTTCAGATTGTGCTCGCGCGCCACCTCGGGGGTGACGCTGCGCTCTCCGGCGAACGGGCGGGCCTCGGCGGCCAGCGCGGTAGGGGTCACGTTGCGCGCAACTTTCGCAGCGAGGCGGCGACATCGCCCAGCACTCTGCGCAGGACGCCGTGGTCCTCATGCTTGAGCAGCTGTTCGACTTCCCCCGGGTCGAGCCAGATCCCGTGACAGTCGGGACAGCGGTCGACCCGCACGCCATGGAGCATCTCGGTGAGGAGACTGGCGCCGCATTTCGGGCATTTCATGAAATGCGAGCGGCGCTCCCGCGCAACGCGCTCGGTGGTCTCCTTCTCGCGCAGCTTCTGCAGCCGCGCCGCGTCCTCGCGGGCGAAGTATTCGTCTTCGTTCTTGCTGGGTTTATCGGAAGACATGGCTATGGGCTATTGGCTATTGGCTATGGGCTATTGGTCACCGGTCACCGGTCACCGGTTACTGGTCACTGGTCGCGTCGAGCTCAACAAGGAAACGAATACCCGATGTCCCGCGTCGGAGCCCAGGGCCGGATCGGCGAGCCGCTCGGGGTGAGGCATCATGCCGACCACATTGCCTGAGGGTGAGCACACGGCGGCGATATCGCGCAGCGAGGCGTTCGGATTGCCGGGAACGTCCGCCCCGCCTCCCGCGACGTAGCGCAGCACGATCTGGCGATTGGCCTCCAGCTGGTCGAGCACCGCCTCGGGAGCCACGTAGCGCCCGTCGCCATGGCCGATGGGAATGGTGATCAGCTCGCCTTCGCGGTACGCGCTGCTGAACGGCGTATCGCGGCGCTCCACGCGCAGGGTCACGGGTCGCGAGAGATAGCTGAGCTCTGCATTGCGGACCAGCGCACCGGGAAGCAGCCCCGCTTCACACAGAATCTGGAAGCCGTTGCAGATACCGAGCACGGGGCTGCCCGCCGCCGCATGAGCCCGGATGGCCTCCATGACCGGACTGAACCGCGCGATGGCACCGCTGCGCAGGTAATCCCCGTAACTGAAGCCGCCGGGCAGCACCACGGCATCCGCGTCCCGGAGCGATGCGTCACGATGCCCCACGTAGAAGGCCTCGCCCCCCGCGCGCTCCACCGCGCGGCAGGCCTCCGGCTCGCAGTTACTACCCGGGAAGCGCACCACGGCGACCCGCATCATGCAGCGCCTCCGGGTTCGATGTCGATCTCGTAATCCTCCGTCACCGGGTTGGCGAGCAGCCGGTCGCACATGGTCCTGACCCGCGCTTCCGCTTCCGCCGCGCTGGATGCCGCCACGTCGAGCGCAATGGCTTTGCCCACGTGCACGTTGCTCACCTCGGGGAAGGCGAGCGCAGCCAGGGCGTGCTCGACGGCCTGACCTTGCGGGTCGAGGAGCCCCGTGCGGGGCAGGATGCGGACGTGGACCCGCCAGGTCATCCGTCACCCGCACGATCGCGGAACAGCAGCACGAGGTGCCGCAGCACCCCGAAGCTGAGGTACGCGAGGCAGAAGGGAAAGATGAAGGTAGAGGGGATCAGCACGCTCCCCGCGACCATGAGAATCACCAGCAGCAACCCTAACACGCCTCCCAGCGAGCGGAGATTCACCGGCCAGGCGCGCGGATACATCACCTTGCTGTACATCAGCACCGAGACGAGGAGCACCAGATAGACGAGGCCCTGGTGGGACAGGTCCAGGTAGGCGAGCGAGCGCCGGTAGAGCTCGGTCTGGCTGAACGCATAATAGGTGGCCAGCGTGGTGGCCGCCGCCGGAGAGGGGAGCCCGACGAACCATCCCGGCGTCGGCTTGCCGTGCGCCAGCACATTGAAGCGGGCGAGCCGCAGCGCCGCAGCCACCACGTACAGGAAGCAGACGATCCAGCCGAAGCGCCCCGCGGTCGCAAACTCCAGGAAGTAGATCAGCAGGGCCGGAGCGACGCCAAAGGACACGATGTCCACCAGCGAGTCGAGCTCCGCGCCGAAGCGGCTCCCAGTGCCCATGCGGCGCGCCAACCGTCCGTCGAGCGAGTCGAGAATTCCGGCGAAGACGATGAACCAGCCCGCTTGGCGGAAATTGCCGCTGAACGCCTGGATGATCGACCAGAAGCCGAAGAAGAGATTGCCGATCGTGAAGGCGCTCGGAATCACCACCACGACTTTGCGCAAGCCTTCGCGCTGGCGAGCCGGCGCGTTCATTTCCATCGGGCCACCACCGTCTGTCCCGCGCGCGCCAGCTCACCCGCTTGGATCAGCACCTCGGCCGCCGCCGGGACGAACAGATCCACCCGCGAGCCGTAACGGATGAGGCCCATCCGCTCGGCTTGGTGCACCGCCGTGCCCGGCTGGTGATCGGTCACGATCCGGCGGGCGATCGAGCCCGCGATCTGCCGCACCAGCAGCTTTCCGCGCGGCGTCTCCAATCCGAGCGAGCACTGCTCATTGACCGTGGAGGCTTTCTCCGGTGCCGCATGGCCGAATTTCCCGCGGGAGTAAAGCCGGTAGGCCACCGTGCCGGAGGTCGGATAGCGGTTGACGTGGACATCGAACACGTTCATGAAGATGGAGACGCGCGTCGCGGGGCCATGGAGGAAGACCGGCTCATCCATGGGGATGACCCCGACCACCTTGCCGTCCGCCGGCGCGAGAATCAGCTCGTCTCCCCGTGGACCCTGCCGCTGGGGGTCGCGAAAGAAGGCGGTCTGCCAGAGCGCGATCGGCAGCCAGAGCAGGCCGGCCCACCAGGGCCCGACCGCGAGCAGCACGACGAAGATCGCCCAGCCGACGGCGACGAAGGCCCAGCCCTCCTTGGCGATGCGCACTAGGACGTCCCCGGCAGAGCGCGGCCGGTCAGCAGCCGAAAGGCCTCGAGATAGCGCGCGCTGGTTGCCGCGATGACTTCCTCGGGCAGCGGGGGCGGCGGCGCGTCGCCATTCCAGCCTCCCGCTGCGCGGAGTCCCGCCAGGTAGTCGCGCAGCGGCTGTTTGTCGAAGCTCGGCTGGCCTTTGCCGGGGGCATAGCGATCGGAGGGCCAGAAACGCGAGGAATCCGGGGTCAAGACCTCGTCGATGAGGACCAGCTCGCCCGCCGGAGCCACCCCGAACTCGAATTTCGTGTCGGCGATGATGATGCCGCGCTGCTCCGCGTGCGCGCCGCCCGCGGCAAAAAGGGCCAGGCTCCGCGCGCGGAGCTCGCCGGCTCGCTCCGCCCCGAGCGCCGCCTGCAGTACCGCTCCCGTGACATTCTCATCGTGCCCGCTCTCGGCCTTGGTGGCGGGAGAAAAAATCGGGGCGGGAAAGCGCGCACTCTCACTGAGGCCCGAGGGAAGCCGTTCCCCGGCGAGTGTTCCACTCTTGCGATATTCCTGCCAGGCGGAGCCCGAGAGGTAGCCTCGCACCACGCACTCGAACGCGACGGGCGTGGTGCGGCGCACCAACATCGCGCGACCGAAGAGCTGATCGCGGTGGCCAGCCAGGAGCGGCACTTCACGAATGATCTCGTCTGCATCCGCCGTCAGAAAATGGTGGGGTCCGAGCTGACCCAGCGTGTGAAACCAGAAGGCGCTCAGCTGGGTCAGCACCGCGCCTTTCCACGGCACCGGCTCCCGCATCACCACATCAAAGGCGCTCACCCGGTCGCTCGCCAGCAGCAGCAAGCGGCCGTCGTCCACCTGGTATACCTCGCGGACCTTGCCTTTGCGCCACAGCGGAAGCGGCAACCGGCTTGCGGCCAGCACTGTCATACCCGCACCTCCTCCACGGCGGCCGGGGCGGCATGGGCCGCGGCGCGCGCGAGTACAGGCTCCAGATACTCGTCGAGAAACTCGCCCACTTGGGCCGCGGAGCGGCCGACGTAGCGCGCGGGATCGAGCTCGGCGCGGAGCGCCGCGAGCGGGACTTGGGCAAAGGCGGCGTCCGTCGCGAGGCGATCCAGCAGATCGTTGGGACCGCCCCCGCTCACTGAGGCGGCCACCTGCTGGCTCTGGGCGCGAATCACCTCGTGCAACGCCTGCCGGTCCCCGCCGGCCTCGACGCCCAGCAGCATCCAGCGCTCGGTGGCCATGAAAGGCATTTGGGCTGCGACGTGAGCGGCGATCACCGGCTCCCGCACCTCGAGTCCCGTCACGATGTTGGTGGCGAGAATCAGAATCGCGTCGGCCGTGAGGAACGCTTCCGGCAGGACCAGCCGGCGGTTGGCGCTGTCGTCGAGCGTCCGCTCGAGCCATTGAGCCGCCGCGGTCTGTGCTCCGTTCTGCTGCAGTGAGATGAGGAAGCGCGCCAGGGCCGTGATCCGTTCGGCCCGCATGGGGTTGCGCTTGTAGGCCATCGCGCTGGACCCGATCTGCTCCGATTCGAACGGCTCGAGCAGCTCACCCTCGTGCTGCAAGAGGCGGAGATCGCCGGCGAGCTTGGCGGCCGACTGGGCGAGCCCCGAGAGCGCATCCAGTACCACGCTGTCGCTCTTGCGCGGATAGGTCTGCCCCGTCACGGGGAACACCTGGGCGAAGCCGAGCCGCTCGGCGATGCGGCGCTCCAGCTCCCGCACCTTGGCGTCATCACCCTTGAACAATTCGAGGAAGGAGGCCTGGGTGCCGGTGGCGCCTTTCGAGCCGAGCAGCCGCAGGGTCTCGATGCGATGGCAGAGCTCTTCCGCATCCAGCGCGAAGTCCTGAGCCCAGAGCGTCGCGCGCTTGCCGACCGTGGTAAGCTGCGCGGGCTGAAAATGCGTGTAGGCGAGGCAGGGAAGCGCCGCCCGCTGCTTGGCAAAGGCCCCGAGGGCGCGCAGCAGCGCCGCCAGCCGGCCCAGCAGGAGGCGCAACGCTTCGCGCATGACGATCAGGTCGGCGTTGTCGGTGACGAACGCGCTGGTCGCGCCGAGATGGAGGAACGGGCGCGCCGCAGGCGCCTGGTCGCCCAGGGCATGGATTTGGGCCATCACATCGTGGCGGAAACGCCGCTCGTATTGAGCCGCGACGGCCAAGTCTGCAGCATCGAGCTGCGCACGCAGTTCTTCGATCGCGCGCTCCGGGATAGCGAGTCCCAGCTCGCGCTGCGATTCCAGCAAGGCCAACCAGAGCCGGCGCCACAGCGCGACTCGATGCGGCTCGCCCCAGAGCGCCTGCATCGCCGGGGAAGCGTACCGCGTGCCGAGCGGGGATTGCCAGCGCGCCTCGCTCACTGGAACACCAGGTCGGTGAAGATGATCTGGCCGCCGCGCTCGAAGTAAATCCGGAACGCCTGCTGGTTGCGTGAGGCCTCGAGCAGCTCGGCGAACTGGCGCGCGCTGCTCACCAGCGAGCGGTTGATCGCCAGAATCACGTCGCCTTCCGCCAGCCCGGTCAGCCCGCGCACCTCGTCGGTGACCCGCAGAATGAGAACGCCTTTCGCGCCGCGAAGCCCGCGCTCTCCCTGAATGGCGGGCGTCACGGTCACCACGTCCATCCCCTGCAGTACCGTCACCCGGGTCGCGGTGCTGGTCGGCAGATCCCCGGTGGTGAGCCGGCGGCTTGCTTCGCTGGTGCCCTGCTTCAGCCGGAGCCGCACCTCGTCGCCGACGTGGAGATCGAGCTTCACGGCCTCCCAGTCGAGATAGTTGTGCAGCACCCGGCCGTTCGCTTCGAGCAGGACGGCTCCCGCGCTGATGCCGCCCCGCGCCGCGGGACCCCCGGCGGCGACGCGGGTTACGGTCACCCCGCCTTGCCGCTTCCAGTCCTGCATCGCGCCGGGCCCGGCCACCTCGAGGCCGGTCCAGGCGCGTCGCACGCCGCCGGTGCGCACGATCTCGTCGGCGACCCGCAGCGCGCGCTCGATGGGAATCGCGAAGCCGAGCCCGATCGAGCCACTGCTGCCACCGCCTCCCGTGAAGATGGAGGAATTGACGCCCACGACCTCCCCCAGTGCGTTGGCCAGCGGGCCGCCGGAATTGCCGGGATTGATCGCCGCATCGGTCTGGATCATGTCGAGATAGAGACCCGGCTGCTCGTCGTTCGGCAAGATGTTGCGATGCGTGGCGCTCACCACCCCCGCGGTGACGGTGGGCTCGCTATTTCCCAGCAGGTAGGCATAGGGATCACCCAGCGCCACGACCCACTCGCCGATCATCAGTTCGCTGCTGCTCCCGAGCGGGACCACCGGTAAGCCGCTCCGGGCGATCCTCAGCACCGCGATATCCGTGGTGGGGTCTTCCCCGACGAGCTTGCCCAGCAGGTCGGTGCCATCGGGCAGGGTGACGGTGATGGACTCCGCCCCCGCCACGACGTGCTGGTTGGTGATGATGACGCCATCGGACTTGACGACGAGGCCGGTGCCGGAGGAGGAAACGAGCTGCTCGCTCTGCCGGGGGATGAAGAAAAAGTCCCAAGGCCCGCGCTCCGTTACCCGGCGGCGCGAGGTCACATTGATCGAGACGACGGCGGGAGCAACGCGCTGGGCCGCATCCACCACGGCGGTGCGGCGGGACGTCGTCAGCGCGGCGTTTTCCAAGCTGCGCTGCGCGCGGGCCGGCGGAATGATGCCGTCGCGCGCGGCGCGGTTGCAGCTTGCGAGGAGGCTGCTGAGCAGGGCGGCGGCCGCGAGGGGTTTCATGCGAACCATTCCGCCGGATAGTCTGCGCCCACGAAGAAGAGCCCCTGCGGTGGGGCAGGTGGACTCGTACAGAAGCCCGGGTCGAGTTCGAGCAGTCGGCTCATATCGCTCAGCGCGCGTCGTCGGAGGCCGATGTCGGCCATCGTCCCAACCAGCATCCGAACCATGTGGTGGAGGAATCGGTCCGCGGTGATCTCGAAGCGCTGACCACAGCCGTCCGGACGCTCCACCCATTGTGCGGCGGCGATGCGACACCGCTTGTGTGCTCGGGGCGAGCTCCGCACGCTGAAGGCGCCGAAATCGTGCTCGCCCAGGAGCAGCTGCGCCGCGGCATTCAGCGATTCGCGATCGAGCGGCTCGCCGAGGGCCCACTCGTAGCGGCGTCGGAAGGGCGAGCGCGCGGCCTCCTCGGTGCCGATCTGATAACGATACCGGCGCGCCGTGGCGCAGCGGCGCGCGTGAAACTCCGGCCGCATCTCCCGCGTCTCGGCGGCCCAGCAATCCCGCGGCAGCAGGCCATTCAGCGCCCGCCGCAGCGTGAAGGCCGTCCAGCGCTCGGGCAGGGTGCAGCTTACGCCCAAACCCAGCGCGTGGACTCCCGCGTCAGTGCGCCCCGCCGCATGGGCGCGCACCGGGCATCCCGAAATCCGCTCCAGCACCTGCTCGATTTCGGCTTGTACCGTGCGCCCCTCGGCCTGCCGCTGCCAGCCGGCGAACTGGCCGCCGTCATAGTGCAGCGTAACCAGAAAGGTGCGCGGCATTGCATCCCAAATTTAATCGATACGGCGGGCTTACGGTAAACGGGAGTACTAGTGAGTAGTGAGTAGGTGAGTAGTGAGTAGTGAGTAGTGAGTAGTGAGTAGTGAGTAGGGGAGAAAGCCTACTCCCTACTCCCTACTCACTACTGACTACTCACTACTGACTACTCACTAGTACCGGCGAATGACGCCGACGACGACGCCCTGAATCATGATGTCGTGCTCGGGAAATCGCAGCGGCTGCATGGCGGGATTGGCGGGCTGCAGGCGAACCCATCCGCCGGGCTCGCGGTAGAACTTCTTGACCGTGGCTTCGGAGCCATTGACCAGCGCGATGACCATCTCGCCGTTGTCAGCGCTCTGCCGACCGTGCACGACGACATAATCCCCCTCCACGATGTGCTCATCGACCATCGAGTCGCCCCGCACCCGCAAGGCGTAATTGGGGCCCCGGCTGGGCAACATGGCATCGGGCACCGCGAGCGTTTCCTGGTGCAGCACCGCCTCGATCGGCATGCCGGCTGCCACCACCCCGAGTAAGGGAATCTCGCTGGCGCCGCTGATCCCCTTGGGGGGAAGCACTTCGATCGAACGGCTCTCGTTGTACGCCCGCCGGATATAGCCTTTGCGCTCGAGATTGGTGAGGTGCTCGTGAACCGTCGCCAGGGACTGGAAAGAGAAATGCTCTGCGATTTCCTCGAAGCTCGGCGCATAGCCCCGACCCTGAATATGGCTTTCCAGGAAGCTGAGGATTTCCTTCTGGCGTTTGGTAAGCGGCATGAGCGCCGACCTGGCTGCGAGGATGTGCCGACCCAAAGGGACCCCATAAGGTAACCGAACAATTGCCGAAAATCAATCACGCCGGAGAGGGCTGGCCGGCCTGCGCTAAGCGCCGGACCGCTGCTATTTTGCAACATCCCCACCGTTGGCCGGCCCTCCCGGCTGCTGAGGTCCGCCCATGAAGATGCCCACCGGCGCCGAGCTCAAGTTGCCTGCCCAGCAGGTCGAGGAGCTGATCCGGACGCTCGTGAAGGGGTTGCGGACGTTCCAGATGTATCTCCCGAACAATCCGATGTATTTGCGGGCCCAGCAGGCGATCCACGATGCCTTTCTCCCCATCTGGTCGGCGACGCAGCAGCTGACGCTGAGCGTGGTGGAAAGCGACCTCGTCTGGGAGGAAGAGGTGGTGTATCGCCAGCCGGTCAAGACGGAGAGCTTTGCCTGGATGCTCTACAAGGATGGGATGCGCCAGCTGAACTTGCGTCCGGGGGTCGAGGAAGAGGAGATCATCAGCTTCCTCCAGGTGGCCAGCCATGCCCGCTTGCTCGCGAATGACGCTCCCGACGACCTGCTCACGCTGCTCTGGGAGCAGGAGTTCGCCTTCATCGATTACCAGTTTGCCGAGCTCAGCGGGGAGAGCGGCCCGGCTCTGGTCCCGCAGCAGGACGGGGGGATCGGTGCCAGCGTTGACGCGGACGGCGCCGGAGCAGCAGAGGCGCGGGAGGCCGTGCAGGCCGAGCTCGGCAGCGAGCTCGTGGGCCCGGCCGTGGGCGAGCGGGAAGATTTCGACTCCACGCTCTATTTCCTCGACGAGCAGGAAATCCAGTTGCTCAAGCGTCAAGTCGATGACGAGTATCGCCGCGACGCGCGCAGGGCCGCGTTCGATGCGCTGCTCGACACCTTCGAGCTGCAGCCGGCGAGCGTGGTCCGCGAAGGGATCCTCAACATCTTCGACGGGCTGTTTCCCAACCTGCTCAACCGGGGCGAATTCCGTATCGTTGCCGCGCTGCTCCGAGAGTTCCGCACCATCTCCCAGCGGGTGACGGTGCTGAGCCCTGAGCTGCGGGCGCGGCTGGAGTCGTTCCAGGCCCGCTTGAGCGATCCGGCGATCCTTTCCCAGCTGTTGCAATCGCTCGAAGAGCAGGAGGCGCTTCCCGCGGATGAGGATCTCGGGCAGGTGCTCGGGGAGCTGCACTCCGAGGGGCTCGAGACGATGCTGATTTTCTTGCCCACGCTCAAGCGGCCGGCGATCCGGAAAATCCTCGAGACCTCGGTCGACCGGCTCGCCGCAGCGCACGTGGCGGCGGTGCTCGAGTTGCTCGGCAAGCCCGAGTCGCAGGCCTTAGCGGGCGCGGTCGGACTCTGCGGACGCCTGCAACTTCAGGTCGCGGTGCCGACCCTCGACAGGCTGGTGGCGCACCCCGATCCTCAGGTCCGGCGCGAAGCCGCCGTGGCGCTCGGTCGCATCGCGTCGCCTGGCGCGCTCACCGCGCTGGAGCGCGCGCTGGACGACTCCGATCGCAGCGTGCGGCTCGCGGCGCTCGCCGCCGTGACGGAGCAGGGGTATCGTGCCGCGCTGCGCCGCCTCGAAGCGGTGGTGCAGGGCCGGGGACCGCGCGAGTTGGAGCGGGCGGAACGACGCCAGTTCTTCGAGGCCTACGCGACGCTGGGTGATGCCGAGGTGCTTCCCGTCCTGGCCGATATCCTGGCGCCGCGGAGCGTCTTCCGCCGTAAGCATTCGAGCGAGGCGCGGACCTGTGCCGCCTACGCGATCGCGCGACTGCGCACGCCTGCGGCGCGCGAGGTGCTCGAGCGAGTCGAATTCGACAAGGAGCTTCCGGTCCGCAACGCGGCCAGCCGGGCGCTGCGCGAATGGCGGGCATGACGAGCGAACAACAGCAGGCGCGCCCGGGCAGTGGGGATGAAGGTTTCATCCGGCACGCGGGGCGGAGCTTTCTGCTCACGTTTTACACCGCACTGCGCGCCCTCAAGCTCTATCCGGTCGAGAACACCGCCGTCCAGAAAGCGCTCGACGAGCTCCAGGCGTCGGCGACCCAGCTGCTGGAGCGCGAGGTCGAGCTCGAGCTGCGCCTCGCGGGCGACTTTCTCTTCTTCAACAGCACCCGGCTCCGCCTGGAGTTGGACAATTTTGCCGCCTTCAGCAATCTGCTGACCCTCTTCCGTGCCTTCGACATCGGGGTCTTCCGGACGACAGGGGGGGTCGAGCGGCGGGAATGGCAGGCGCTGCTGAGCGTTCTGCTCAGCGTGTCGGCCGATGCCCGGATCGAGGATCGCTACCTGGCGCTGGTCGAGCGGCTGGGCCAGGCCGGCACCCCCCATCTCGACTTCGAGCCCTACGCCGAAAGTGGTCAAGGGCTGAGCGCCCAGGAATCGCGCGAGGTGGCGAAGCGCACCTATTCGCAGGGCGTGGCCGTCACCAAAGAGGTCGTGAACAGCATTCGGATGGGCCGCACCAGCAGCGTCAAGAAGGTGAAGCGCGCCGTGCAGATGATCGTCGACCAGGTGCTCACCAACGAGACGTCGATCCTCGGACTGACGACCCTGCGCGATTACGATGAGTATACCTTCACGCACTCCGTCAATGTCTGCATTTTTGCCGTCGCGCTCGGTCGAAAGATCGGGCTCAGCAAGCTGCAGCTCTACGACCTGGGCATGACGGCGTTGCTCCACGATATCGGCAAGGCCAGCATCCCGATCGAAATCCTCAACAAGACCCATGGCCTCGCCGAAGACGAATGGCGGGTGATCCAGGCGCATCCCTGGCGCGGCGCCATGACACTTTTTGGATTGCGGGGCTATCAGGAAATCCCCTACCAATCGATTCTGGTCGCGCACGAGCATCACATGAAGACCGATCTCAGCGGGTACCCGCGCTCCGTCCGGCCCCGCGCGCTCGGCATCTTCGCCCGTATCGTCGCGGTCGCCGACGGCTTCGATGCCGCCACCACCCGGCGCGCCTACCAGACCGTGCCGATCGAGCCCGATCAGGTGCTGCGCGAGATGTGGTCCAATCCGCGGCGAGGCTACGATCCCGTTGTCGTGAAAGGGCTGATCAACCTGCTGGGTGTCTATCCGATCGGGACCTGCGTGATCCTCGACACGCTGGAAGTCGCCATTGTCTCGCAAGCCAACCCAGATCTCCAGCTGCTCAATCGTCCCGCGGTGCGGATCGCCATCACCGCCGAAGGCGGCGTCGTTCCTCCGCCCGGAATCCTGGTCGACTTGAACGAACGGGCGCCCGACGGAAACTATCTCCGTTCCATCATCAAGGTGACCAATCCCGAGCGCTACCACCTGACGGTCGGTGACTACTTCCTCTGAGGCGCCGGGCGGAGATCCCACCGGCCGGCTGATGCGCCGGTACGCCGGCGTGTTAGCCGCCGCGGGGCCGTTGCTGCTGCTCGCGGCCGCTCTGGCGGATCCGCGCTGGCGACAGCATCCGGTCGCCATCCTCCTGGTGCTCGGCGGAACCACCCTGCTCCGCGCCTCGCCCGTCCGGCTCAGCAAGTACGCCTATCTCAACCAGACCGGGATCGTAGCGTGGAGCGCCGCGCTGGCGGCGCCCGGCCCGGTCGGCGTCATCGGACTGATCGGCGGAGTACTGCTGGCCGATCTGAGCTTCCTCCGCAAGTCATTTCCCGCCGCCCTGGTCAATGCCGGACGCGAAGGGATTTCCTTCGCCGTGGCGTTCGGCTTCTATGCCCTGGCGCTGCGGCTCAGCGGGGTCTCCAGTCTGGGCCTCGACC
>DASYPD010000187.1:0-2705 GCA_036007005.1 Gemmatimonadales bacterium | reverse complement strand
GCAGGCGGCGAAGCAATCTCGTCGGCCACGGCGGCGAGCGGGGTTCCATCGGGAGCGACGGCGAGAGTGCGTTGCAGTCGCGGGTGCCTGCGCAGGTAGTAGAGCCACCACCAGGCCGCGAAGAGCCCGAATCCCGCCCCGCACCCCATCACGACCCAAGCGCCGGTGGTCGAGCTTTTCAGGCTGCCGGCAATCGTGGCCCCGAGCCAGGCGCCTACAAATGAGGCAGCCAGCGCCACCAAAGGCGTGAGCAACCAGCCTCCGAGGCGGACCAGCCCGCGTGCACGCGACACCGGCTAACGGCGCCGAGCGCCGAGGGAGCTGAGCGCGACCAGCAGAGCGAGCGCGGGCAGCACCGCCACGGCAAAGCCGCCCAGCCCCCACGCGGCATTGGGCACGTGAAGCAGGACGGCCAAGCCGAGGAAGAAGAGCGCGAGCAGGTAGGCCTGAAGCACCAGAACGATCGGACTGGGCTGGCCGTGTCGCGCGGTCTGATTGGCCTGGATCCACGCCCCCATCCACGGCACGTAGGTGCCCACCATCCACCACACCGGATGGTACCACCAGTTGCTACCGCCGCCGATCTCGAGCCAGCGGTTGCCGTAGAGATGCACCGGCTGGAAAATGACGACGTCGACGAGCAGGAAGACGATGGCGGCCGCGAACCCGATCCCCGCGGCGCCGGCGATGCCTTCGATGGTACGAGCGCGGGTCCAGCGCCCGGGCAGCACGATCGTCAGCGCGATCCCGAGCAGCAAGATGATGCCGCAGAGCACCAGCTCCGCGGCACCGTCGAGGTAGCGTTGCAGCACCGCGAAAAGCGCGATCAGCACGCATTGCAACAACCCGAGCTTGACGCCCGAGCGCACGACGTGGGGGAGACCGGTCTGGTCGGGGGCGTTCTCCATCGCCAGGGCCGCTGTCATGCTGGCTCCAATGCGCTTGGGGATGAGGCGAAAAGTAGTGACGCGCCCGGCGAGGGACCACGCCGCGAGATGGCTTCGGGTGCTGCGCACCCTCGCAATGACTGAGGCGTCAGCGGGCCCAGGCGAAGAGCACCGCGAGATCGGTGAGGGCCCAGACGCCGAGCGCCCGTTGCATGCCCGCTTGATGCGCGGTGGGGGCCATGCTCCGGCGCTGCCGCCACCAGGGGAGCAGCACGCTCGCCCAGGCGATCGCCGCAACGGCCACTGCGCCCCAGCGGAGCCACGCTCCTGCGCCGGCCCAGTTCGCTTCCCACCCCGCCAGCGCGAACCCAGCGAAAGCCAGCACCGCCATGCCGACCGCGAGGCCCAGGCTGCGCTCGACTCCGAGGACTGCGGCCAGGGTGCGATCGCCGCGCCGGCGGTCTTCTTCGAGCTGGTAGAGCTGGGTAAGCGGATAGAGCGCGCTGAAGAGCAGCGCAAACGCAATCAGCAGGGTCCATCCCACCGGCGTTAGCGCTCGGCCGGTCAGCACCCATCCCGCATAGGGAGTCAGCAAGCCGAAGCCCAGCAGGTTGATGATCCAATCGAGCCCGGCTTTCGCTTTGAGCCGGAAGGGCGGCACCGAATAGAGCACCGAGAGCACGAGACAGAGGGAATAGACCAGCAGAAAGGCGCGCGGCAACCGGAGCAGGAGCGAGGCGGCGAGGCCGAGCAGCATGAGCCCGAATCCTAACACGCCAAGCTGGGGAGGAGGGGGCGGAGGCCGGCGGAGGTACGCGATGTCGCCGACATCGCGGTCGAAGGCAGAGTTGAGCGCGAGAGTGCCACCGTTCAAGCCGATCACGACGCAGAGCCCGCCCGCAAACAGGGTACCGGCAAGCGCGCGGTGAAAGAGTCCGCGCAGCCCCACGCTCAGCGCCGCCCCGGTGAGCAGGTGCCCTGTGAGGATGGGCCACTCGGCGGGGCGGAGATGCAGCAGGTAATCGAAGCCGCGGCCCAGCAGCCGGTAGCCCAGCTTCCGGCTCACCCGCGCGCCCCAGCGAGCGTCACGCTGCCGAAGACCTCTCGCACGCTGCCGTCGCCTTTGCGGACGCGCAGCAAGCCGCCGGCGCTGATGCCGTCCGCCAGCCCGCTTTCCGGTGTCGCGAGCGTCCGGCCCCGCAGCCAGTCGCGCTGCGCGAACGCCGCCAGCTCGTTCGGGGTGAGCGGTTCCGCCGTCCGCGCACCGGCCGAAACCAGTCGGGCAACCGGCTCGGCGAGCTCCGCGGCAGATAGCACGACCCCGATATCGAGCAGCCTCGCAGCGACCGGCACGGTTTCCCCGGGCAGCTCGTTTCGCACGTTGATGCCGACGCCGACCACGATCCAGCTCAACGCCCCACCCAGCCAACGCGCCTCGGCGAGGATGCCGCCGAGCTTGGCCTGGCCCAGCAGGAGATCATTGGGCCACTTGAGGGTGATTCGTGCAGCAGGCCGGATGATCCGATCCAAAAACTCGGCGAGCACCAGGCCCGTGCGAACGGCCACAACCTCGACCGCGGAACCGTTCTCCGGACGGCACACCACGCTGAGCCACAGCCCGCCGGAACCGGAGACCCATGCCCTGCCCCGCGTGCCGCGCCCGGCGGTCTGCACGCGTGCGGCGACGGTGCTGCCGTGCGCCGCGCCCGCGCTCGCCAGCCAGTGCGCCTCATCCTGCGTCGAGGGAACGCTCGCGTGCCACTGAATCGCGCTCATACCCTACCGGTCACTGTTTCAACACTCCGAACCACACGATGC
>DASYPD010000186.1:0-2136 GCA_036007005.1 Gemmatimonadales bacterium | reverse complement strand
GCAGGTCAACAGGCCAAAATCGTGGCGGAGGCTGAGGGGTTCGAACCCTCGAGGAGGTTGTAACCCCCTACACGCTTTCCAGGCGTGTGCCTTCGACCGCTCGGCCAAGCCTCCGCGGGGCAGTGTACAGGCCGGGAGGCGGCGATCCGGTCGCCGCCGGGGCGGAGCGCGGGACGGGCCGGCCACGCTGGCAGGGGGCGGCAAGGATGGGATTCGAACCCATGGAGGCGTTGCCACCTCAACGGTTTTCGAGACGCCCGACCCGCCTACCCGGCCGTACCCGGCAGTCCCTTCCTGCCCTGGTCAGCGTAGAGATGGGCCACTCTGGGCGCCCATGAATCGGGCGTGAATCCCTCGCCATCCCGCCGTGTTGGGTTGCAGTCCGGGTTGCAGCCGGCCTTACCCACTCTCGCGTTCTCTGAGCCATTCGCGGACGGTGCCCTTGCGCCAGCGGCGCCGGCCGCTGGGCAGGGTGACCATCGGCGGCGCCTCGCCGCGCTCGACCATCCGGTCGACGGTGCGGCGGCTCACGCCAAGCAGCTCGGCGAGCTGGGTCTTGTTCAGCAGCATGTCGTCGTCCTGCGCCATCCCGCGACCCCCAAGCCTCGGACGGTCGCATTCTGTCGCACCACGCCCTAGCAGGGCGAACGCTGCTCATTTGCGTCCCACTGTGTCCCACATTGACTCACCACGACGCAAAGCGGTAGAACGGGAGACCGCGACGGGTCCGGCCGTTTTGACCCCCAAGTCTCGGCTAGGCCCGTCGCCGCAACAGCAGCGCCCCGGCGCGGCCGGAACCGCCCGGGGCATGGACCACCAGGGGGTACCTAGTGGCCAATCAGGACTCTACCGGACAGGGCGAGGTGTGCCAGGCCGCGAGCCACGCGGCGATTGCGGCCGACGCCTTCGCCCGCGCCGTCGCCAAAGCGGCGACCGCCGGCCTCATCGTCGACCGCGAGGTGTACGAGTGCGCCGCCCAGCTCGAGAGCTGGGCGGCGTGGCTGGCCGCCCGCGCCGCCCAGGGGAACGACCGGGCAGACTCCTAGCGGCCGACGCCGCGACCCCTTCAGCCTGGTCTTGCCGGGTAGTCGCAGCGTGCGGCCCTGTAACGACCTCACCTCTTGAGGCGTTAGACAAGTACGAGGAAGATGGGGGACGTAGCACGGGCGCTACCGAGAGAGGAGGCCGCAGGTGGGTGCAGCGGACACTCAACGGATCAGCAGCCCGGGAGACCTGGATCTTCCCCCCGAAGTGTTCAAGGTGCTTCTCAATGCGCTGACTGATGAGGGACTGGCGGCCTTCCAGCGAGACCTACTCCAGGCCATCCAGCGGGCGCAGCAGCGCAACAACCTACGACCCGTTCGAGAGGTGCTGGAATCGTGGTATCGGACGCTGGTCGTCCGCCAGGATCCCGACTTCGAAGCAAGTCTGACCTGGGCCCGTCAAAGCAAGGACCGGGACGGCATCACGACCGTTGACGAGCTGATGCGGGAGCTCGGCCGGTAAGGTGGCCTATCACGTCCAGCGGAGTCGGCGCGCCCAAGAGCAGCTCGCAGCAGCCCCAAAGGAAGTCTTGGACGACTTCGAGGAACTTCTGCGTGCCCTGGTGGAGTATCCCCGACCTGGCGAGGCCGCCCTTGGGGTACTGCCCCTGCAAGAGGGGCAGGAGACCAGTGAGTTCACTGCGCCGTTCGATGACGCGTTGCTCGTGTACAAGATCATGCCGTGGGTGGACTATCGAGTGATCCGGCTCATCAATGTCGTGCGGCTCTGAGAACGCTAGTCAGATGTAGATGGACGGATCGCGCTGGTAGGTGTGCGCCCGAGTGGCGTGTCCCCACGCGGACAGGATCACGGCACCAACGGGCTGATATCGACGCTCACGGCCCGCCGGGACCACGCCCACGCGTCGCCCAGGGTGCGCTGACGGGCACCTGCCACGGCCGCGTCGAGCGCCGGCCGCGGCACGTAGCGCAGGGTCCGCTCGGCCACCGCGTCGAAGAGCTGCCGGGCGGCCTGGCCCGCCTCGCGCACGCTGGACGTGACCACGAGGATTGAGCCGCCACCACCCGCCGTGAGGTCACCGGCGGCCACCCCAGGCTTAGAGGACATTTCGGAACCTCGGATCAGGGTGAC
>DASYPD010000185.1:0-2164 GCA_036007005.1 Gemmatimonadales bacterium | reverse complement strand
CGCTCGGATCTACGAAGAGCTCGAAGTCGTTGTCGTGGAAGATCACCGCATCGCGCTCGCGGATCGTCGCCCAGAGATCGGGCTCCTCGAGCTCGGCAGCGACATACCAGGCGCTGTCGTCCCATAACATCTTCACCCGTGTTCTCAGCCGCGGCCGCGGCCGGATCGAGCCTTCGATGTCAGTGAAGTCTGCGCTCCATGCTGTGCGCGACCACGCCGCCTCGTCCAGCCGGCCATCCACCGCAATCGGCAGCGTGCGCCGCAACGCGAGATACGCGCGCGGCTGCGGCATCACTTCGCGGAGCACGGGCCGCGGCATGGTTTGATCGCCGGCGGGCAGCTGCGCGCTTCCTGCTCCGAAGAATCCGGCAAGCAGCAGGCAAGCTGCGGCCCGTGCCGCTCCGGCGTGCTTCACCAGCGAGGACCATCCGAGCGACGCCGCGGCAGGCGCCGCTCTTCCTTCGCCTTTGCGTTCGCCCGCTCCTGCGCCTTCCGCGCGCGAATGGCCGCGATCCGCTCGGCCTGCGGAATCTCCAGCACCGCCTGGCTCCGTGCGGCGTAGTCGAAGTCCGGCACGATCACCCGGGGCAGGCGCTTCCCCACCGCTCGCTCGATCGCCCTGAGCTCCGGTTCTTCCTCCGGTGCCACGAAGGTGAACGCGTCGCCTACCGCCTCGGCCCGCGCGGTGCGGCCCACACGATGGATATAATCGTCGGGCGCCTTCGGCACATCGAAGTTGACCACGTGGCCCAGTGCCTCGATGTCGATCCCGCGCGCGGCGATATCCGTCGCGACCAGCACCCGATACTTCCCGCTCTTGAATCCGGCCAGCGCCTCGGTGCGCTGCGGCTGGGAGCGGTTCCCGTGAATCCGTTCGGCCTTGATGCCGCGCTTGACCAGGAAAAGGTGGAGTCGGTTGGCCCGATGCTTGGTCCGGGTAAAGACCAGCGCCTCGTTCATGTCGCCCCGCTCGAGCAGGGTGGCGAGCAGCGCCGACTTGAGCTCCTGCGGCACCGGATAGATCGCCTGGGTGATCCCCACCGCCGGCGCCGCGGGACGGCTGACGTTGATGCTGACGGGCCTGCGCAGCATTTCCTGCGCGAGTGCCGCGATCGGCGCAGGCATCGTCGCGCTGAAGAAGAGCGTGTGTCGTCGGGCCGGCAAATGCCGCAGCACGCGCCGGATGTCGGGCAGGAAGCCCATGTCGAGCATGCGGTCGGCCTCGTCGAGCACCAGGTGTTCCAAGCCGGCGAGCTTCGCGTAGGGAAAGCGGAAGTGGTCGAGCAAACGCCCCGGCGTCGCGATGAGCACGTCCACCCCGCTCCGGAAGGCGTGCTCCTGGGGCCCCATCCCGACCCCGCCGAACACGGCGGCGGCGCTGAGTGGCGTGTGCACCGCGATGTCGTTGAGATCGCCGAGAATCTGCGCGGCAAGCTCACGCGTGGGCGTCAGCACCAGAGCTCGTGTCGTGCCGCGCGGGCGCCCCATCAGCGTGTGCAGGATCGGGAGCAGAAACGCCGCGGTCTTGCCGCTCCCGGTCATGGCGCACGCCATAATGTCGCGCCCCTCGAGGGCCGGCGGAATCGCTTCGGACTGAATCGGAGTAGGCCGGGTGAAGCCGAGCTCTTTCAAGCCACGGGCAAGCGCGGGATGGAGCTTCAGGCTGCTGAACGGCACGCCAGTCTTTCGGTGCGGTCGAGAAACATAGTCTCCCGTGGGCCCGGCCTCGCGCCTTTCCGGGTCGTGAGGCATCTTGGGGACCGTGAGCGATGTCCTGGCCGTACGATTCCAGCGCCCGCGGATCGGAACCGCCGAGGCGGCGGAGCTCGCCCTCGAGCGTTTCGGCCTGCGCGGCGTGCTCGACGAGTTGCCCAGCGAGCGCGACCGCAATTTCCGCATCACAACGCCGGCCGGTGAACGCTACGTCCTCAAGCTCGCCCACGCCGACGAATCGCCCGAGATCCTGGACCTGCAGCATCGAGCGCTCGAGCGGATCGCCGCACGCGCGCCCCAGCTCACTATGCCTCGACTGGTGCGCTCGCTCGGCGGGCAGGAAGCCGACATCGCGCATGCCGATTCCGGCATTCCTCACTTGGCGCGCGTGCTGACCTGGGTGCCCGGCCGCGAATGGGCCCGCTGCTCGCCCCAAACTCCCGAATTGCTC
>DASYPD010000184.1:0-8098 GCA_036007005.1 Gemmatimonadales bacterium | reverse complement strand
CATCCCCGCCCCGGCCGCCGCGATCTTGCCGTCGCGAATGACGACGGTGCCGTTGCTGACCCGGGCACCGACGACGGGCACGATCGTGACGTTAGTGATCGCGTAGACGTTCGGTGAGGTCGCTGAGGTCGGTGTGCCTTGGGCCGACACCGTCGCGACAACCCCAGCCACGAAGAGCCCGTTGAGAACGAGAGTCCGCTTCACTGGGCACCTCCACTGGTCGTGTTGGGACGCGGACGCCGCTTGAGCATTTCGATCAGGTTCTCGAGTGTGGGCGCCTTGTTACGATCGAAGAAGACCCGGCCGTCGATCAGGGTCATCTCGACTCGGCTGGCCGGCGCGAAGGGATGCCCGTTGAAGATCGCGAGGTCGGCGTCCTTCCCGACGTCGATCGAGCCCGTCATTTTGTCGATCCCGAGCTGCCAGGCCGCATTGAGCGTGATCATGCGGATGGCTTCTTCCTCCGAGGCGCCCCCATACTTCATCGCTTTCGCCGCTTCCTGATACAGTCGCCGCGCCCGCTCATCGGAGTCGGAGTTGATGGAGACCTTGACCCCGCGCTCGGCCATCAGCGCCGCGTTGAAGGGGATCGCGTCGTAGGCCTCGAGCTTGTAGGCCCAGTTGTCAGCGAAGGTCGAGGCCCCCGTCCCCGCGGCGGCGATCTCATCCGCGATCTTGTAGCCCTCCAGCACGTGCTGCAGGCTGGCCACCCGGAAGCCGAAATCCTTCGCCACCTTGAGCAGCATCAGGATCTCGTCGGAGCGATACGAGTGCGCGTGCACCAGCCGCTTGCCCTCGAGCACCTCCACCAGCGCATCGAGCTGCAGGTCGCGCGCCGGCGGAATCGGCTCGAGCTGACCTTTCTTCCCGGCCTTCTTCGCCGCGTCGTAGGCCTTCCATTCCGCCTGGTATTCCCGCGCGCGGGTGAACGCGTCGCGCAAGACCTCTTCCTGGCCCATGCGGGTGCGTGGATAGCGCTGCGGCCGGCCCGGAATCTGCGGACCGTTGGTCTGCCGCACGTTCTCGCCCAGCGCGAACTTGATCCCTGGCGGCGCGCCCGCAAAAAGCAGCGAGTCCACCGGCAGGCCCCAGCGTAGCTTGATCACGGCGTTCTGCCCGCCGATCGTATTCGCGGAGCCGTGCAGCACGTTAGCGGCGGTGACCCCGCCGGCCAGCTCGCGGTAGAGCCCGATCGCATCCTCGCGCAGCACGTCCTGCATCCGCACCTGTGCCGTGACCGATCGGCTGCCTTCGTTGATCGCCTCGCCCGCGCTGTGCGAGTGCGCATCGATGATTCCCGGCATCACGTACTTGCCCTTGCCGTCGATCACCTGCGCGCCCGCCGGCACCGCGATGTCCTTGCCGATCGCGGCGATCTTGCCGTTGCGAATCACAATGGTGCCCTGCTCGATCGTCCCGTGGCTCGCGGTGAGGATGGTCGCATTGGTGATCGCGACCAGCGTGCCCGCGGGAGGGATCGGCATGCTGAGCACCGGCATGGCCGGCCGGGTGCTGTCGGGCCGCGCCGGCGCCTGGGCCGGCGGATTCTGCGCTGCGAGCACGCCCGCCGCGAGCGGCAGGGCGAGGAAGGCGGTCCGCCTCACGGCTTCCGCTCCGCGGTGAAGGTGGCGTTGCCCAAGCTGCCGAGCTCGGCGCTGCCGGTCATCCGGTTGCCGTCGACCTCGCCACGATAGTTGAGGGTGATGGACTGGCCGCCCATCTGAATCGTCATGGTCCAGGTCACCGTGCGGCCGTTGACCTGGCCCTCGCTGATGTCCTGGGTCCCCATCATGCTGGTCATCGTCCCGCTGAACGAGCTGCCACTCTGGCTGAGCGTCATCGTGATATCCAGCGGACCCTGCGGCGCCGCGAGATTCATCGTCCAGGTCCCGCCGATCTGCGCGGGCGCGGCCCCGGCTACTCCCGCTCCCGCCCGTGGTGCAGACGGAGGCGATACCTCGTAGCGAATCCCATCCACGAAGACCGCGCTGACTTTGGCCGAATCGCTGAGGATGTCGCCGTTGCTGACCACCAGATTGGCGATCTTGCCGACTTCGATGCTGCCCAGCATCTCGCCGGCTCCAGCCAGCTCGGCGGGTCGGATCGTCAACGCTTCGAGTGCGATGTTGGCCGGGAGCCCCGCCGCGATGGCTTTGCGCACATTGGGCACGAAATCGCGGGACCCGCCGGACGCGAGTGCGAACTTGATCCCCGCCTTGTTGAGGGTGGCGGCGTTGCCCTCGATCAGCTTCTGCGCTTCGCGGGCGGCAGCCGCGCTGTCGCCCGGGGCTCGGCGCTGGCTCAGCCGGTACGACCAGCCGGTGGTCTGCGCGGGCTGCGGGAAATTCACCGAGACGACCACGGGACGGCCGGCGAGCACGTCGAGCGCCTCGAATCCCTCCACTGCGCCGACGATCGCCGCCTTGAGGTTGAATTCCTTCGCGAGCCGCACCGCGCGCCGGATCTCGTTCTCGTTGTTCGCCTCGATGAAGACCGGCAGCTCGCCGCGCACGGCCGGCACCAGCGCGTCGATGCTCGCGTTGTTCTCCGGCCGCGGCATGCCGCGCGGATTGCTCTTGTAGCGCTCGAGCAGCAGGGCCTGACGCTGCGCGTCGTAGAAGGATTGCCGCTGGTAGGCGATCACGCCGAGCAGCGTGCCGGGATAATCGCCCGGCGTGCCCTGGTAACCGACGTGCAGGGCCACGGAGCTGCGGATGATATCGTTGGCGTCGACGCTGTCGCGCAGCGGCACCAGCGCCGAGCTGCCCCGGAACAAACCGCGCGAAGGAGCCACCAGTACGGCGGTAATTCCGAGATCGCGGATCGGTTTGATCTCGCTCGGCGGTACCTTGAGCTCGTGCGCTGCTTCGCGCTCCGGCTCCAGTCCGCGCGGCCCGCCCTGCTGCGCCGCCGCGCCGGCTCCCCCACCGCTTGGACCGCCACCACCGGCTGGCTGGCTCGGCATGCCGAGCGAGGAGGTGAGATCGAGCAGACCGGGAGAAATCGTCTTGCCGTTGAGATCGAGCACCCGCGCGTCCGCCGGCACAGTAACCGTGGCGCCCACCGCCTCGATCAGGCCTTTCCGGATGACGACGGTACCTTTCTCGATCACGCCGCGCGTCACGGTCTGGATTCGGGCGTTGCTCAAGGCCCAGATATCGGGTTGGCCTGAGGCTGGACGTGGCGTAAGAGTGAGCAGTAGGAGTGGCAGTGGGAGCGCGAACGCTCGAGCCGCCGGAGTCAAAGGCATGACCAGCCTCCGGGCTGGATGAGGAATATCGGACCGAACGACCACGCGGGAATCTACGGCTCCGCGGCTTGGCGAGCCAACGCGTAGATTACGCGGGCCCACCCGCTGGAGTTGAGCGCCGTGGAAGTTCAGGTCTTTGGCGTCAAGAAGAGTTCAGAGACCCGCGCGGCGCTGCGATTCTTTGCGGAGCGCCGGGTCAAGGTCCATTTCGTGGACTTGGCCGGGCGTCCGGCGTCCCCGGGTGAGCTGACCCGGTTCGCGCAGAAGTTTGGGGTGCCGGCGCTGCTGGATCGCGAGTCGCGGCGGTTTGCCGAGCTGGGCTTCGCTTCCGCCGCATATTCCGACGCCCGCTGGCTAGAGCGGCTGACCGAGGAACCGCTGCTGCTCCGGATGCCGCTGGTTCGCTTCCAGCAGCGGCTGACGGTGGGCCCGGCGGAGGCAACGTGGCGGGAGTGGGTCGGACGCTAGTGCTCCAATCTGTGGATGCTTACGACAAGCTAGAGGAACTCCGATGCGCGTGACCCCCCTTGGCCTGCTCGCTTTGGCGGCGCCGCTCGCGGCGCAGGGCCCGCCCGGCAGCGACATCTACCTGGCCACGCTCGCGCGGAGCGGCGGTGCGCTGCAGGTCGGCATGCCGGTCAACCTCACGGCGCGCGCGGGTTACGACAACCAGCCTTCTTTTTCGCCCGACGGCCGGAGTCTCTACTACAGCTCCGCCCGCAACGGCCAGACCGACGTTTACCGTTACGATTTCGCCTCGGCCCGCTCCTTTGCCGTCACCGCGACGCCGGAAAGCGAGTATTCCCCGACGGTGATGCCGGACGCCACGCGACTCTCGGTCATCCGGGTCGAGCGCGATTCCACCCAGCGGCTCTGGTCCTTCGCGCTGGACGGCAGCGGACCCCGGCTGCTGCTCGATTCGCTCAAGCCGGTCGGCTATCACGTCTGGCTCAACGCCGATACGGTGTTCGTCTTCGTGCTGGGCACCCCCGCGACCCTCCAGCGTGCCGTACTAACCCGCGGGACCGCCGCTATCGTGGCGCGCGATGTCGGCCGCACGCTGCTGCTGATTCCCGGGCACCGGCTGGTGAGCTTCGTGCAGCGCGATTCCAGCGGCGGCTGGATCCGCTCGCTGGATCCCCGGAGCGGCGCGCTCGAGAACCTCGCGCCGCTTCCCGGGGGAACCGAGTTCTACGCCTGGACGCCGCAGGGCGAGCTGCTCTCCAGCCGAGGCAACCAGCTGGTGCGCTGGGAGAGTGGCGCGCAGCGGTGGGAGAGCGTGGCGCAATTCGGGGAGCCCGGGCTGCAGCACATCACCCGGATCGCGGTGAGCCCGCTGGGCGACCGGATCGCGCTGGTGGGGGACGACGTGGCGAGCGGACCGGTAACCCCGCCAGCGCAGGCTGACACCGCGGTGCTGCTCACGCCCGACCGGGTCTTCGACGGCAACCTGATGCACTCCGGCTGGAGTGTGCTGGTGCGCGGGGAACGGATCGCCGCCGCCGGACCCAGCGTAGAGCTCGCCGTGCCCACCGAGGCGCGCCGGATTCCGCTGCCCGGCACGACGCTCCTCCCCGGGCTCATCGAGGGCCACTCGCATCTGCTGCTGCATCCCTACAATGAAACGGTGTGGAACGACCAGGTCCTCCATGAGCCGCTCGCGCTGCGGGTGGCGCGCGCCGTGAATCACGCCCGCCGCACCCTCGAGGCGGGGTTCACCACCGTGCGCGACCTCGGCAGCGAGGGCGCCGCCGAGGCCGACGTGGGACTCAAGCAGGCGATCGAACAGGGCATCATTCCCGGCCCCCGCATGCTGGTCGTCACGCGGGCGATCGTCGCGACGGGAAGCTATGGACCGCGCGGCTTCGATCCGCGCTGGGACGTGCCGCAGGGGGCGGAAGAAGCGAGCGGGCTCGACGAGGTCACCCGGGTGACCCGCCGCCAGATCGCCAACGGAGCCGACTGGATCAAGGTGTACGCCGATTACCGCTGGGGACCGAACGGCGAAGCGCGGCCGACGTTCTCGCTCGAAGAGCTAACCCGCATCGTGGAGACCGCGCGGAGCAGCGGTCGGCCCGTGGTGGCCCATGCCACGACCGCGGAAGGCATGCGGCGCGCCGTGCTGGCCGGCGTCGAAACGATCGAGCACGGCGATGCGGGCAGCAGCGAGGTCTTCGCGCTCATGGCGCAACGCGGTGTGGCGCTCTGTCCCACGCTGGCCGCCGGCGACGCCACGCGGCAATACGCCGGCTGGCGCAAGGGCGTGGATCCGGAGCCCCGCTCGATCGCGGAAAAGCGGGCGAGCTTTCAGCGCGCCCTCGCCGCCCGGGTGCCGATCTGTGCGGGCAGCGACGTCGGGGTCTTCGCCCACGGCGACAATGCGCGCGAGCTGGAGCTGATGGTCGACTATGGCATGCCGGCGCTGGAGGTGCTCCGGACGGCCACTTCGGGCAATGCCAGGATCCTGCATCTCGACGATCGGCTCGGGCAGATCCGGCCCGGATTGCTCGCGGATCTGATCGCGGTCGCCGGAGACCCCTCGCAGAGCATCGGCGCGCTGCGCCAGGTGCGTCTCGTCATGCAGGGCGGGCGGCTGGTCCGGGTCCCTTGACGCCTCGAGGGATGATTCAGTAGCATCCCATCCCCCGCAGTACTACTCGATAGGGGAGTAACGCTATCCGGTTTCGCCCATTCCGCGGCTGGCGGCCGCAAGCGTCGATCGCCGCGCGGGTCGCTTCGCCTCCCTACGATGTCGTGACGCGCGAGGAAGCCGCCGCCCTCGCCGCCGGCAATCCGCTCAGTTTTCTCCACGTCGTCCGTTCGGACATCGATCTTCCACCCGAGACGGATCCGCACGACCCGGCCGTGTACGCCAAGGCCCAGGAGAATCTCGAGCTGCTGATTCGCGAAGGCAGCTTCGAGCAGGAGAAAGCAGCCGGGGTCTACCTCTACCGGCTGACGACGGGCCGGCGCAAGCAGGATGCGGTGGTGGGCTGCATGCACGTCGACGATTACGCCCGCAATATCATCCGCAAGCACGAGACGACCCGGAAGGACAAGGAGGACGACCGCACCCGGCATATTCTGGCGCTGAACGCGCAAGCGGAACCGGTGCTGCTGGCCCACGAGCCGTCGCCGTTCGTCACCCAGCTCAGCAGCAAGGTGATGGCCGAAGAACCGCTCTTCGATTTCAGCGCCGATGGGGTGCGTCACCAGGTCTGGCGCGCCGACCCCGCCCCCTTCGTCGACGCCTTTCGGCGGATCGCCCATGCCTACATCGCGGATGGGCATCATCGCACCGCCGGGGCCTGGCGCGCGGCCATCGAGCGGCAAACGGCCAATCCGGACCATACCGGTGGAGAAGAGTACAACTGGTTTCTGGTGGCGCTCTTTCCGTCCAGTCAGCTCCGCATCCAGGGGTATCACCGGGTGGTGCGCGATCTCAATGGGCTGAGCCCACCGGAGTTTCTCGTGAGGCTCGGCGACGTGGGCACGCTCAGCGTGGCGGAGACGCAAGCGCCCGACCACGCCGGGGTCTTCGGCGTGTACGTGGCGGGCCGCTGGTACCGGCTCGAGCTCTTTCCCGAGAGCATTCAGCCGCTCGATCCGGTACGCTCGCTCGATGCGGCCTTGCTGCAGGCGCGCGTCCTCGAGCCGATCCTCGGGATCGGCGACGTGCGCAGCGACGCGCGCATCGGTTTCGTGGGAGGGATGCAGGGGACCGCCGAGCTCGAGCGGCGGGTTAGCTCGGGCGAAATGGCGGCGGCCTTCGCGCTCTATCCTGTCAGCATGCAGCAGCTGATCCGGGTCGCCGACGCGGGCGGCATCATGCCGCCGAAGTCCACCTGGTTCGAGCCCAAGCTCAGGAGCGGGCTGTTCCTCCACATGCTCGATTGAGCGCACCGGAGACGGAACGCGATGAAACTGCTGGTGGCGGACAAGTTCGAAAAAGTCGGGATCGACGGCCTCAAGGACCTCGGCTGCGACGTCACCCAGGATCCCGACGTCAAGCCGGAGGAGCTTCCGGCGCGGATCCGGGAGGTCAATCCAAAAATCCTGGTGGTCCGCAGCAAGAAGGTGCAGGAGGCGGCGCTGGCGGCGGGTCCCGCGCTCTCGCTGGTCATCCGCGCCGGTGCTGGCATCGACAACATCGATGTCGCGGCGGCCTCGCGGCTCGGCGTCTTCGTCTCTAATTGTCCCGGCAAGAATTCCGTGGCGGTCGCGGAGCTCATTATGGGGCTGCTGCTCTCGCTCGATCGCCGCATCCCCGATCAGGTGGCCGACCTGCGCCGGGGGGTGTGGCGCAAGGGCGAGTACGCCAAGGCGCGCGGGCTGCACGGCCGTACCCTCGGCATCGTGGGGCTGGGGCAGATCGGGCGCGAAGTGGCGCGGAGGGCGCAGGCGTTCGGAATGAAAGTGGTGGCCTGGTCGCGCAATCTGACCGACCAGGAGGCTGAGCGCCTTCACATCGAATACTGCGAGACCCCCCTCGAGGTGGCGCGCCTCTCGGATGCCGTCTCCATCAACGTCGCGGGCACCGCGGACACCCGGCATCTCGTCAACGAGGAATTCCTGGCCGCCTTGAAACCCGGCGCGAGCCTCATCAACACCTCGCGGGGCACCGTAGTGGACGAAGTCGCGCTGGAGCGCCACGTGCGTGAGCGCGGCATCCGGCTCGGCCTCGACGTATATCAGAACGAGCCGAGCGGATCCACGGGAGAATTCCAGCCGGCGCTGGCCTCGGCGCCCGTGGTCTATGGGACGCATCACGTCGGCGCGTCGACCGACCAGGCCCAGGTCGCGATCGCGCACGAGGTAATCCGCATCGTGGATGCCTTCATGAGCACG
>DASYPD010000183.1:0-2099 GCA_036007005.1 Gemmatimonadales bacterium | reverse complement strand
GGCGATGCTGTCGCTCTCGCTCTATGCGCTGCTGGCGCCGCTGATGAGGGCCCGCGCGGTCCGCGCGCTGAGCGTGTTCGTAGCAAGCCAGTCGGCCCTGCTCTTCGGCTACGCGCTCTGGGGAGGCGTGAAGGAGCTCGCGACGGCGTGCTTGCTGGCGTTGGCGGCAGCCCTCGTCCCAGGCACCGTCGCCGAGCCGCGCGGCGCCAGGGGCCTGCTTCCGCTCGCCGTCTCGAGCGCGGCGATTCTGGCCGTCCTCAACGTCAGCGGTGCCGCCTGGCTCCTGCCCACGCTCGTGGTTGCGCTTGTGGCGGTGGTCCGGCTGCAGCGCCGCCTTGGGGACCGGGGATTCCGCCCGGGGCACGTCGTGTCCTTCTGCGCTTTGGCCCTGGTGCTCTCGGTTCCGTCGCTCGCCACCGCCGGCGCCTTCAGGAAGGCCAACAGCGTGCTGACCAACCCCTCGGACCTTCAGAACCTGCTGCGGCCGCTCCGCGCGATCCAGATCGCCGGCGTCTGGCCCAGCGAGGACTTCCGCAGCCCGCCGAGCGCCATCGGGCTCACCTATCTGCTGGTGCTGGCCGTCGTCTCCGGAGCGGTACTGGGCCTCGTGTGGGCCTCTGAGCGCCGGGCTTGGGGGCTCCTTCTCTACGTGGCCGCGGCGCTGACGGGATGGCTCGCGATAGCGCACTTCGGCTCGCCGTGGGTGGACGCCAAGGCGCTCGCCACGGCTTCGCCCGCCCTCCCCCTCGCCGGCAGGGCGGGCGCGGCGGCCCTAGGCGCCGCCGGGCGGCGCCTGGGTGCGATCCTGCTCGCGGCCGCGATCGGAGGCGGTGTGCTGTGGTCGAACGCGCTCGCGTACCACGACGTAAGCCTTGCGCCCCGCGCCCGGCTCGCCGAGCTCGAGCGGATCGGCGAGCGCATCAGGGGGCGAGGCCCGACGCTCATGACCGAGTACGAGCCCTACGGTGACCGCCACTTCCTGCGTGAGGCCGATCCGGAGGGGGCCTCCGACTTGCGTCGCCGGCCGGTGCCCTTGCGCACGGGCAGGCTCCTACCCAAGGGCCAGTCCGCCGATCTCGACCGGTTCGAGCTCAGCTCGCTGCTCCTCTACCGGACGCTCGTCATCCGCCGCTCGCCGGCTGAGAGCCGGCCGCCCGCGCCCTACCGCCTCATCCGGAGGGGGAAGTACTACGAGGTCTGGCAGCGGCCCGTGACAGCCCGCCCGGTGGTCCTCACGCACCTCCCGCTCGGCGACCGCGTGCAGGCGGGAGCCGTCCCTTCATGCGCCCAGGTTCGGCGACTCGCCCGAATGGCGAGAAGCGCTGGAGCGATGCTGGTGGCGCCGCAGCGGGCCCGCTCGGTGGTGGGGGAACCGGCCCGAGCCCCGCACCCGCGCGGGTGGGAGAGGCACCCGCCCCTCCTCTACGCCACCCACCCCGGAAGCGTCCATCTCCGCGTACAGATCCGGCACCCCGGACGCTATGGCGTATGGCTCGGCGGGTCGTTTGGCCGCGGCTTCGACGTGTCGCTCGACGGCAGGTCGGTAGGGGCCGCTCGCTTCGAGCTCAGCAACGCGGGACAGTACCTCCGCCTGGGCGAGGCCACGCTCGGACGGGGAGCACACGAGGTGACGCTGCGCTACGGCGACGGGGATCTGCGACCCGGAACCAGCGCTCGGCTGCGGCCGCTCGGTCCTCTGATCCTGAGCCCGGCGAGCCGCTCGGCCATCGTCCAGTACCTGCATTCGCGCGATGCCGGGCGCCTCTGCGGCACGAGCCTCGACTGGATCGAGGTGGTACGCCCCTAACGCAGCTTTTCGCCCGGCGGGGAAGGGATCGGCTGCCTTGAGGAGAACTCCCCCGAGGCTGAGCCGCGTGCGCGGCCCCGGCTTGCCGTGGGCCGGCGCTAGACGGACAGACCATTCGATCGACCCAGGAGGTAAAGGTGGCCACCGAAGGTACCCGTAGAACCCGTACGCCCGCCGGCCTCGCCGCGCTCGGCTCGGCGGGTATCGCCGCGCTCATCGCTGCAGCTCTGATCGTCATCGCGCTGCTCTGGACCGCCAGCGAGATGCACTACCGGGCCTGCGTCGAGAAGGC
>DASYPD010000182.1:0-2169 GCA_036007005.1 Gemmatimonadales bacterium | reverse complement strand
ATAGCTGAGAGGGGTTCCCGGGTTGAGCTTCCGGGCTGCCCAATGGTACCCGGCAAGCGCGAGCCCGGCGACCGCGGCGCCGGCCCCGAGCAGCAGCTTGAGGAGCTTCCGCCTGCTCAGTGGCATGCGAAGTCGGAGCGTCTCAGCGTGCAGACCTCCCCCGCTCGGCTGGCCTGTGGGCCGGGGTGACCGATGCCCGGGCCACCACCCTCGCCGCCTCGGCAAGCTCCGGCCGCAGCGGCCCGTCCGCATGCGTGCCGAGCTGCAGCAATTCCCGGTAATAGGTGAGGGCCTTGCCGGAGTCGCCCGACTCCCTGGCGGCACGCGCCGCCCCCGCGAGAGCGCGGAAGCGGTTCGGCTCGTGCACCAGTGTGGCTTCGAAGGCAGCGAGCGCGTCGGCGGGCTGGTGCGAGGCGAGCAGCATCTCTCCCAATAGCTCTCGGGACGGCGCTAGGGGACCGGGCGTAATGGCGTTCTTCTCGGTAGCCCCCTCTTGCTCGGCTGCTGCCCGCATGGTATCCAGGGCGGCCGCGTGCCGCCCTTGCGCGAAGGCGAGCCACGCCGTGCCGGCGCGACGCTGGATCTCGACCTGCTCGCTCCAATAATCCTCGCTGCTTTGCGCCAGACGTTCCCGCAGCCGTTGCAGCTCGCGGAGCGCCGTTCTTGCCCTGGCGGTATCTCCACTCCGCGCTGCGCCCAGGGCCCGGGCGAACTGCGTCACCGCGTCGGCGAAGGGCACCGGGCTGGGGCGCAGCTCGAGCCGGGCTGCGGCCTGCCACTCGCCGCGCTCGAGAGCATAACGCGCGGGAATGGCGGCAATCGCGTAGTAGCCGGCAGCCGCAGGCGCGCCCGTCATGACCGCGTTGGGGTCCAGTCGTCGGGCCTCCTCCGGAAGCGCAGCGACGATCTGCTCAGCCGCGTGATCCTGGCCCAGTTGGAGGTAGGCGTAGGTCCGGTAGTCATCGGCGTGGAGCTCCTCTGCGGTTGATGCTTCGCGTCGAGCCACTGCCGCCGAGGCCGTATTGGAGGCAACGGATTCCTGCCAGGCGCCGACGCGCGTGTAGGTGTGGGACGGCATGTGCAGCGCGTGCGACACCTCGGGAGCGATGCGTGCATAGCGCTGCGCCGCGCCGAGCGCGCGATTCGCCAGTGCCGGCACGTCATAGCTGTGAATGATGTAGTGCGCGAGACCGGGATGCTCCGGCAACACCGCAAAGAGGCGCTCGAGCGTCGCGCCCGCCGCGAGCTGACTCGCGTAGCTCTTGTCCGCCGGATCCGCCGAGATCGTCAGCGCAAGGGCGTGGAAGATCACCGCTTCGGTATCGCCGGGCTCCCGCGCGACCAGCTCTGCCATGGCGTCGCGGTACGCGAGCAGTCGGCTGCGCTGGGAGAGTGAGTCGGCGTGCTCATACAAGCGGCCCGCCGCCTCGATGTAGCCGCGCTCCCGCGGGGTGGGCTCCCCGGTCGTTCTGGCGTGAGTGACCGCCGCCAGCCCGCGCTCGAGCTGTGCCTTCGACTTGAGGCCCGCGGCGAAGGGATTGCCCCAGGCAGACAGCGCGAGTCCCCAGTACGCCATGGCGCAGCGCGGATCGGCGCGGAGGACCGCGCTGAACCCGTCCACGGCCTGGGCAAAGGCGAAGGAGTGCAGCAGCGCCACCGAGCGGCTGAAGCCGGGCTGGACGGTCGCGTTGCACGAAGTCGTGAAATGAACCGTCCCAAGCTGCTGAGGTGCCTGGACGAGAGAGAGGAAGAAGAGCGGGAGAATCGGCAAGGCTCAGACCGCTCCGTGACGTTGCAGCAGCGCCGCGATATCGGGATGTCCGCGCCGGGTGGCCCAGGCGAGCGGCGTGGCCCAGATCGGATCGTCTGGAAGATTCGGCCTGCCGCCACGGTCCAAGAGGAGCTCGACCATGCGGAGCCGGCCAAACTTGGCCGCCCAGCCCAGCGGCGTCGAAGCAAGACAGTCATCGCGCGCGTGGAGCTCGGCTCCGCGCGCGATGAAGAGCTCGGCATTCTCCAAATCGCCCTTTCGGGCGAGCTGGTGCAAGGGCGTGATGCCGAGCCAGTCCGGCTGACTCGGATTCATGCCGTGCTGAAAGAGCAGCTCGGTCAATTCGCGGCTCTTGGCGACGATTCCGACCTCTTTCGGCAGATCGGGTTGGTAGCGCA
>DASYPD010000181.1:0-4634 GCA_036007005.1 Gemmatimonadales bacterium | reverse complement strand
ACCCCGTCGAGCAGCGGGAATTCGACGTCATGATTGTGATAACCAAAGCGGAGTCCCTGCGTGCGCGCCGCGGCACCGGCCTGATTGAAGGCCGCGGCGACCCGTTTCCATCCCTCCAGGGTGGCGCGCTCGTTCGCCGGCAGTGAAGGCACCACGACAAAGCGCTGCCCGATGATCGCTGCCTGCTCGAGCGTCCGATCCCAGTTGCTGCGCAGCGCTTGAAAGTCGACGTGACTCGCCGGCGCACGCAGCCCGTGGCGGTCCAGCATCGCGCGCACCTGCTGCGGGGTCCCTGGCGGATAACCCGCGAACTCCACCTCCCGGTACCCGATCTCGGCCACGCCTGCGAGGGTGCGCTCCGGGTCCGCGGCGAGCTCGCGCCGCACCGTGTAGAGCTCGATCCCGATGCGGCCCAGCCGGGCCAGGGGGCTCGGGAGCTTGGGAGCCAGGGAGCGAGGGAGATAGGGAAAGGCCAATGCGCCGGCAAGAAAATCTCTGCGATTCATCCTCGCTCCCTACAACTCATTCCTCTTCATGCTCTCGACCGCAAACGCCACTGCCCGCGCCGTCAGCGCCATGTACGTAATGGAAGGATTCTGGTTGCCGGACGACGTCATGCACGCGCCGTCGGTCACGAACACGTTCTTCGCGTCCCAGACCTGGTTGTTGCCGTTGAGCACCGAGGTTTTCGCCTCGCGGCCCATGCGAGCGGTCCCCATCTCGTGAATGCAGAGCCCGGGCGGAAGGTGATCGTTGTAGGGCCGGATGTCGGTGGCGCCAGCCGCCTCCAGCATCTCGATCGCCGTCTTCTGCATGTCCTCCACGATCGCGTACTCGTTGGGCCCGAAGCTGCACTGCACCTTGAGCGCCGGCACGCCCCACTTGTCGACCAGCGTGGGATGCAGGCTGATGAAATTGTCCTGCCGCGGCAGGCATTCGCCCCAGCCGCCGATCGAGAAGCGCCACGACTCGAGCTCCGGCTCCTTGAGCAGGGCCTGTTTGAACTCCGCGCCGAAGCCGCTGCGCGGGCGCGGCGCGCTGCTCCGGCTGCCGCCGCCCTGGAAGCCGTAGCCCCTCAGGAAGTCGGGATGCTTCTCTTTCACGTTGCGGAAGCGCGGGATATAAATGCCGTTGGGGCGGCGGCCGTAGCTGGTCTGGTCCTCCATTCCGGCGATCGAGCCGCCGGCGCCCGCCCCGAAGATGTGGTCCATCACGTTCCGGCCCAGCTGACCGCTGGAATTGCCTAACCCGGTACTGAACCGCGAGGTTTTCGAGTTGAGCAGGATCCGCGCCGATTCGAGCGCGGAGGCGCAGAGGAAGACGATCCGCGCGCGGAACTCGATGGGCTGCAGGCCGACCGCGTCGATCACCCGCACGCCGCTCGCGCGATCTTTCGTCTCGTTGAAAATGACGCTGTGCACCACGCTGTGCGGCCGCAGCGTCAGCCGGCCGGTCTTCCGCGCGGCCGGCAGCGTGGATCCGATGCTGTTGAAATAGGAATGGGTGATACAGCCGCGCTCGCACGGTCCGCAGTAATGGCAGGCCGCGCGGCCGTTGTGATTCTCGGTGAGGATGGCGCAGCGGCCGATGGTGAGCACCCGGTCGCGGCCCCATTTTTCCTGGAGTCTGTCCCGCACGTGCACTTCCACGCAGCGCAGCTGCATCGGAGGCAGGAATTGCCCGTCGGGAAGCTGTGCCAGTCCCTCCGCCTGCCCGCTGATCCCGATGAAGCGCTCGACGTAGTCGTACCACGGCGCGATCTCCGGGTAGCGGATCGGCCAGTCCACCGCGATGCCGTCTCGCGCGTTGGCCTCGAAATCGAGGTCGCTCCAGCGATAGACCTGGCGGCCCCACATGATCGAGCGGCCCCCGACGTGGCGGCCGCGGATCCAGTGAAACGGCTTGTCCGCGTCGAACTCGTAGGGATTCTCCCGGTCGTTCACGAAGAACTTGGCGCCCCACTCGTCGCAGGCGTAACAGTTCTTCTGAATGAACTGATCCCGCTCCAGCGCTTTGCGGTCACCGCGGCCGCGGAAGCGGATCTCCCAGGGCTGCACGTGCTCCACGAAGTCGGTGCCCGGGCTGATGTCACGCCCCGCTTCGAGCACCAATGTCTTGAGCCCGCGCTCGCAGAGCTCCTTGGCCGCCCAACCTCCGCTGATCCCGCTGCCGACGACGATCGCGTCGTACGTCGTGTCCTGGGCCGGCTTCATCGGGCGCCTCCGATCGGGATGCAGCCGTCGAAACGGCCCGGAATGATCGGTGTGGTGTTGACGATGGCGGCAATCGGCTGGGAGGTGAGGAAGCCGAAGATCAGCTGGTGCTTGATCCGCTGATACGAGTCGCCCAGCGTGGCTGGCTCCCCAATCTCCTTGTCCACCGTTGCCAGAAAGGTCGCTCGACCCGCGGCCTCCAGCTCGGCGAAGGGCTTGCCCTGGATTTCCCGACACTTGGCATCCAGCGCATCGAGCCCGGCGAGCAGCTGCTTCCGCTCCTCGTCGGGATACCACTCGGCCAGCAGCAGATCCACGAACTCGGGCGCGCCGACTTCGAGCGCGCCGGGCGTATCGGTGCGGGGCAGGATCGTATCGGCCAACGCGCGTACCAGCTCCATCTGTTCCGCGGTGAGCGCCCGCCCGGCTTGGCCGGCGGTGAGTCGGCTGTGCAGCTCGCGCCCGAGCGTCCAGCGCTCCTTGGCCGAAAGGGGAGTGAGCAGGGGAGCCAGCGCGGCCGCGCCGAGGAAACGCAGTGCTTCGCGTCGTTGCATGGGAAGCCTCCTGGCTCGAACCTAGGCTTTTCCTCGGAGCGCGTCCAGTTTGTCACCGGTCACTGGTCACTGGTCACCGGTCACCCCTTACCTTCCTCCCGTGCCCATCGTCGAATTCCGCGCCGTCAGCAAGCGCTTCGGCGCCATCAACGCAGTCGATGGCGTTTCATTCGCGCTCCATCGGGGTGAATTCTTCTCGCTGCTCGGGCCCTCCGGCTGCGGCAAGACCACCACGCTCAGACTGCTGGCGGGATTCGAGCAGCCCGATGCGGGAGAGATTCTGCTGGCGGGAGTCTCGGTCCAGGGTCTCGCGCCCTACCAGCGGCGACTCGGCATGGTTTTCCAGAGCTATGCGCTCTTTCCGCATCTCACTGTCGAGCGCAACGTCGCCTACGGCCTCGAGCGTCACCGCGTGGCGCGCCCGGCGATTCCCGACCGCGTCCGGCATGCGCTCGAGCTGGTGCGCTTGCCGTACGCGGAGTTCGCGCGCCGCCGGCCGGCGGAGCTTTCCGGCGGGCAGCGGCAACGGGTCGCTCTGGCGCGGGCCCTGGTGCTGGAGCCCGAGATCCTCTTGCTCGACGAGCCGCTCGGCGCGCTCGATCTCCAGCTCCGCAAGGCGATGCAGCTCGAGCTCAAGCAGCTCAACCGCGCGCTCGGGATCACCTTTGTGTACGTGACCCACGATCAGGAAGAAGCCCTCACCATGTCCGACCGCATTGCGGTCATGGATCGCGGTCACCTGATGCAGCTCGGCACACCGGCGGAGATCTACGAGCAGCCCCGCACCGCGTTCGTGGCCGGCTTCATCGGAGAATCGAATCTGTTCCCGGGGCCGGAGGGCCGGCTCCTCGCGGTGCGGCCCGAGCGCATCGAGCTGCTTCCCCCCGGCGTTCCCCCTGCCGGCTGGCACGCCGTCCTCGCCACGGTCGCTGAAGTGAGCTACCTCGGCGACCGGATCCGCATTCAGCTCCTCGCCGCGGATGGCGCGAAGCTCAGCACGCTCGTCGCCGGGAGGCACGGCCCGGTGGCCTGGTCGCGCGGGGCCCAGGTGCTGGCCTGCTGGCGGAGCGAGGACGCCCGGCTGGTAGAGGCGCCGTGAGAGGGCTGCGCCCCCGCCTGCTCAGCGGGTTAGGACGGCATCCCGCCGTGGCCAGCGGGCTCCTGCTCGGCCCCGGCGCCTTCTGGCTGCTGCTCTTCTTCGTGCTCCCCCTGCTGCTCATGCTCGCCGCGAGCCTTATGCGGCGCGGCAGCTACGGCGGCGTGGAGCCAGGTTTCACGCTGGAGCACTATCGCCGCTTTCTCGATCCTCTCTACCTCCAGGTGCTTGGGCGCACCCTGCTCTGGGCCGGCCTCGCGACGCTCGCCTGCCTTCTGCTGGGATTTCCGGTGGCCTGGGTGATCGCGCGGAGCCGCCGGCATCGCCAGCTGCTGCTCCTGCTGATCGTGCTGCCGTTCTGGACCAGCTTCCTGGTGCGGACCTTCGCGCTGATTTTTCTGCTGCGGGACACGGGGCTGCTTAACACGCTGCTCCTGCGCCTGGGTCTCCTCCAGCAGCCGCTCACCCTCTTGTACACTCCCTTTGCGGTTCTGCTGGGCCTCGTCTACGGCTTCCTCCCTTTCATGGTGCTGCCCATCTACGCCTCGCTCGAGAAGCTCGACCCGGCCCTGCTCGAGAGCGCGGAAGTGCTGGGCGCCCGCCCCGCCGTCCGCTTCGTGACGGTCGTCCTTCCGCTCGCGCTGCCCGGGGTGATCGCCGGCTGCCTGCTGGTCTTCGTGCCGGCGCTGGGGTCCTTCCTGACCTCCGATTTGCTGGGCGGCGCGAAGCAGGTCATGCTCGGCAACCTGGTGCAGAATCAGTTCACCACCG
>DASYPD010000180.1:0-2985 GCA_036007005.1 Gemmatimonadales bacterium | reverse complement strand
ATCGGAGGAGTACCACCGGTGGGACACACTACGAGGCTACGTACCTTCGTGGATGCAGATTTGACCGTGCTTTCGGAGCTCTGGGCTGCCGCAGGAACCCCGCGTGCCGTGTTCCCGTTGACGCCAGCCGATCTAAGGGTGCTCGTTCCAGATGCCACGCCGCTGGATTTGCGCGCGCAAAGCGCCTGATTATGGATTAGGCCCACGCTCGACTCATACGACCTGAGCCGCTTCGTGCGAGCGCAGCAGGACAACTACGCGCAAGCGCTCGCCGAGATCGTGAGTGGCCGGAAGCACTCGCATTGGATGTGGTACGTCTTCCCGCAATTCGACGGCCTGGCTTTCAGCTCGACCTCGAAACTCTACTCGATCAAGAGCGTCGGGGAAGCCAAGGCATACCTCGCTCACCCAATCCTCGGACCGAGGTTACTGGAGTGCGCGGAGGCCGTCGTCCGGGTCGAGGGCCGATCCGCGACGGAGATCTTCGGCTCCCCCGACGATCTGAAACTGAGGTCGTGCGCGACTCTGTTCGCCTCGGTGCTGCCCCAGGGCTCGGTGTTCGACCGTCTGCTCGCGAAGTATTATGGGGGCGAGCGTGACGGCAAAACGCTGCAGTTGCTGGGCCTCCAGCCTGAGGTCGAGGAGCATTGATCGAAATTCGTGGGTTCAGCAGTCGAACTATTGCCCTGCAGCAGAGGCGCAAACATGCGAAAGATTCTTTTGTATCTGGGGATACTAGCGCTACCGAAAGCTGCCCGGCCCCAAGCGGATGCTCGCCCCGAGATTCTGGTGCTCGGCACCTATCACATGGCGAACCCGGGACACGATGTCCACAACATGCAGGCTGACGATGTCCTCTCGCCGAGACGCCAGCAAGACATCGCGCAGCTGATCGAAGTGCTGAAGAAGTTTCATCCCACCAAGATCGCGCTTGAAGCCGCTGTCGGGAGCAAGCGAGTGGGGCAGGAATACTCCGACTACCTCGCGGGAAAGTACACCCTATCGCGCAACGAGATCGATCAGCTCGGATACCGGCTGGCCAAGGAGCTGGGCCATCACGCGGTCTACCCGGTCGATCAGGACGGTGATTTCCCGTACCTGCGGGTGGTCAATTACGCGAAAGCCAATGGTCTCGCGGAAAAGTTCAGCGCGCTCGAGGCGCGCACGGGCACGATGGTAAAGGAGCAGGGCGATTTCCTGCAGTCGCACACCGTGCTCGAGACGTTGGAGTACCTGAATGCCGATTCATCCGTGGCAAAAGGCGTGGCCGCGTATTTCGCCTTCGTACCGTACGGGGAACCTTGGGAATATGCTGGACCTGACTTGCTGGCGGCATGGTACCAGCGAAATATTCGCATCTATCACAATATCGTCGCGCTGATCGATGCTCCGAGCGACAGGATTCTGGTGATCTATGGGGCCGGCCATCTCGGCTGGCTACGGCAGGATATCGCCAATGACGCGACGGTTAGATTACGGAAGCTGGCCGACCTGATCGGGAAATGACCGGGCCGGCCCGCTATCCGCCGCCAGACCTACGGCATCCGCGAAATCACTCCGTGAAGGTTCCGGGTCCGGAGCATCGCCTTGAACGCCGGAACATCCCGGCTCAGCACCTGCTCGGACTGCGCTCGCAGCTCCCGTAGCCGGGTGCTGAGTGCCTGGTACACCTCGCGCTGCTGGTCGGTGGGCTCGAACTCCCCGGCGGCGATTCCACCGCCGAGATACTGCAGCTGGCCGACCAGCTTGCTCGGATAGCGGACGCCATCCTGGCCGCGCCCCGTGAGCAGCAGCTGGGTCAGCTCGCCTTCGACGCCAATCAGTTTCTCATCCAGCGAGTCGGTCGCCGCTCGCACATCACGTGCTGTCGTATCAGCAGCCACGGTGCTCCGGAGCGCGACGAGCTGGGCTCGCACCACCTCGAGATCGTTGATGATGTCCACCGCCTCGTTGACCCGCGCGCCGATCTCCTTGAGCAATTCGGTCTGAGCCCGGATTCCCGCTTCGCTGCCGCCCGAGTTCGGGTCCTTCCGCACCACGAGCTGAGTCGTTAGCTCCTGACCGCCGGCGCGGAGCTTCACCGTGTAGGTGCCCGGCGGCGCCAGGATGCCCTGCCGGCCGATGTCCGGTGCGATTCGCCCTGTATCGGGAACCGGTACTTCGGGCGCATAGCGGGGCGGCGTCCGCAGCCGTGCCGCTTTGGTCGGCTCGAATTGCAAATTCCAGTTCACCCGGTTGAGCCCTCGGCTCTTCGGCCCCTTGAGGGTGCGGACCACGGCGCCACTCGGGTCGCTGATGCTGAGCGTCACGCTGTCGGATGCTTCCGTTCCGAGCCAGTAGTTGATTCCCGCACCGTACGTCGGGTTTTTCCCTTCCACCAGGTCGGGGAGAATGGCAAAAGGCGCCTCGATCAGCCGGAACCGGTAGGCGGGCCGCTGGGTGAAGAGGTGGACCGGCTTGGCGGCTACCTCAGCCGTGAGTTGCTGGAGCGGGGTGACATCGTCCGCGATCCAGATCCCCCGCCCGTAGGTCGCGACGACCAGATCGTTGAAGTGTTCCTGCACCGTGATCCAGTACACCGGGGCATGGGGCAGATTGCTCTGCAGCGGCTGCCACCGCTCGCCGTCGTCGAAGGAGACGTAAAGCCCGTTTTCGGTGCCGAGGTAGAGTAACCCGCGCCGTACCGGATCCTCGCGCACGACGTGCGCGTAGCTGAGCGGACTCTTCTCCAGTCCTCCCGTAATCAGCCGCCAGCTCCGGCCGTAGTCGCTCGTCTTATAGACCCAGGGATCGCGGTTGTTGGCCTGGTGACCGTCCACCGTCAGGTAGGCCGTGCCGGTGTCGTAGCGGGAGGGCTCGATGTTGGCGATCGTTCCCCACGCCGGCAGGCCCGGGAGGTTGCCGGTGACGTCGGTCCAGGTCCGCCCGCCGTCCCGGGTTAGGTGTACCAGGCCATCGTTGCTGCCGGCCCAGATGAGGCCCGGC
>DASYPD010000179.1:0-4968 GCA_036007005.1 Gemmatimonadales bacterium | reverse complement strand
GGATGAACTCCACTTCCTGTGTCCCGATCACGCCGCCGCCCGGCTGACCGCCCGGCCGGCCGAGCGCCACCGGAAGCAGGGTGGGCGCCCCCTCCAGGATGTCGGCGGGGATGTCGGCGGCCCGAATCTCGGTCCCCGGAGCCAGCACCACCATCGACTCGATCAAGTTGCGGAGCTGGCGCACGTTCCCCGGCCAGGGTGCCTCGATCAGCCGGTGCATTGCCTCCGCGGTGATTCCCCGGAAGGGGCGATCGTGGGTCTTGGCGAACTCCCGGATGAACCGCTTGACGAGCAGCGGGATGTCCTCCCGCCGCTCGCGCAGCGGCGGCAGGTAAATGTTGAGCACGCTCAAGCGGTAATAGAGATCTTCGCGGAAATCGCCGACTGCCACACCTTCCCGCAAAGAGCGGTTGGTCGCCGCAATGACCCGCACGTCGACTTTGATCGGCTGCGTTCCCCCGACCCGGAAAAAGGTCCTGCTTTCGAGCACGCGCAGCAGTTTGACCTGCACGCTCAAGGGGATCTCGCCGATCTCGTCGAGGAAGATGCTGCCGTGATCGGCGAGCTCGAAGCGGCCGAGCCGGCGCTCCGCCGCGCCGGTGAAGGCGCCTTTCTCGTGCCCGAATAACTCGGACTCGAGCAGCGTCTCCGGCAGCGCCGAGCAGTTGACCGCGATGAACGCCTTACCGCGCCGCGGCGAGAGATCGTGCAGTGCCTTGGCCACCAGCTCCTTTCCGGTGCCCGATTCGCCCTGGATCAGCACCGTGCTCGAGACCGGCGCCATCTGCTCGATCTTGACCAGCACTTCGTGGACGGCGGGGCTCTGCCCCGCGATGCCGGTGTGCTGCTGCAGCCGGTGCCGCTCGATCAGTCTGCGCGCGGTGGCGACGGCTTCGTCAGGCTTGAGGGGCTTGGTGAGCAGCGCCGTCGCGCCGAGCCGGGCGATTCGCTCGCCGCGCTCGGAATCGGTGGGCTCGAGCAGTGCCAGGGTATAGGCCTCCGACTCCCGCGCCATCCGCGCGAGCTGGAGGGCCGGCGGCTCGTGCACCGCCCCGGTGAGGATGAGGAGATCGGGGTGCTCCCTGCGCATCGCCGCCGTCGCGTCGTCGAGCGGGCTCACCATCGCGGTGCTGAAGCCCGCGGCCTCCAGCGCCGCATTGAGCGGCACCGCGGTTTCGAGGTCGGCCATGGTGAGCAGGATTTGGGAGGCCATCTGAGCTCCGACTTAACTCCGCGACACGAGTTTCCAGCCCCGAACTGCTAACCCGGCAATCAGCGCCGTCACGCTTCCGGCGAGCACACCCTTCCAGAGCGATTGCCCGCCATAGACCACCGGCGCGAGCGCCATGGTCGCCGTAAGCGCGATCGCCCATCCCACCAGCAGCCCATGCACCCGGCGGCGGCGGAACCCGAGCGCAAGGAGGGCGGCCACCGAGAGCACGCCATACAGGAGCTGGGTGACAGTCGCGACCTGCATGCCTCCGGTATCCGCGTAGTGCGTCGCGCTCACGCCCTCGACCAGGCCATTGTAGCCCGTGGCCAGGAGCAGCAGCACCAGCACACCGAGCCCCAAGACTCGCACGCCGCGCCTACCGGTCACTGGTTACTGGTCACTGGTCACTGGTCACTGGTCACCGGTCACGCTGTTCGTGCTCCGTCCGCTCCCCCCGCACCAGCTCAACCGCATGCTCGATCCACTGCCCCAGCACCGTGAGGCCGTCGGCGACGCCGCCCGGGCTTCCGGGCAGGTTCACGATCAAGGTCTTCCCGCGTACTCCCGCTAACCCGCGCGAGAGCGCGGCGCGGGGGAACTTATCCAGCGCGCTCACTCGCAAGGCCTCCGCGATTCCGGGCGCCTCGCGCTCCAGCACCGCCCGGGTGGCTTCGGGCGTCACATCCCTCGGCGTGAGCCCGGTGCCGCCCGTCGTGAGGATCAGATCCATCGCGCCGCCATCGGCCCACGCGAGTAGCGTGCGCACGATCTCCACCGTGTCATCCGGCACCAGCGCGCGCCCGGCGAGCTCGAATCCGCGCGCGGCGGTCCATTCGGCAATGCGATCGCCCGAGCTATCAGCCCGCTCACCCCGCGCACCCGCATCGGAAATCGTCAGGATCGCCACGCGCACGCCGCTCATCCTCAAGGGCAGTTTCCGTTGACCGTTGACCGTTGACGCAGTTCCGCGCTTAGCTCGCCTTCCGCACGGAACCCCGCGTCCAAAACGGCCGCTTCACCACCTCGGCCGGAAGCCGCTCTCCGCGGCATTCCACCTCGAACCGTGCCCCGAGTTGGGCCGCCGCTGCCGGGAGCATGGTGGTGCCGATCGCATACCCCAGCGAGGGACTCTGCCCGCCGCTGCGCACGAGATCCACCGGTTTGTCCTGCTGCCAGACCGGATAGCCGTGGCGCGCGATCCCGCGGCCCTGCACGCGGAACCCCACGGTCTTGCGGGTGACCCCGCGTTCCTTCTGGGCCCGGAGGGCTTCCCGCCCGAGAAACGGCGCGCCTTTGTCGAGCTTGACGATCCAGCCTAACCCGGCCTCGAGCGGCGTGATCGTCTCGTCGATCTCCTGCCCGTAGAGCGCGTAGCCCATCTCGAGCCGCAGCGAGTCGCGCGCCCCCAGCCCGATCGGCATGGCGCCCGCCTTGGTTACTGCTTCCCAGAGCGCCACCGTGTCGCGCCAGCGGCAGTAGAGCTCGAAGCCGTCCTCGCCGGTGTAGCCGGTGCGGCTGATGAAGCAGCCGACTCCCGCGATTTTCCCGGCCTCGCAGCGGTAATACCCGATGGCGTCGAGGTTCCGCTCGGCGAGCGGCTGCAGCATCGCCTGCGTCGTGGGCCCCTGCACCGCCAGGAGTCCCGTCGCGTCCGAGATGTCGCGCAGCCGCACGTTGACCGAGCCCGCCTGCTTCTGGTCCACCACGTGCTCCCACGCTTTGGCCCGGTTCGACGCGTTCACCGTCAGCATCAGGCGGTCGTCGAAGCGATAGACGGTGCAATCATCCACGAAGGTGCCTTCGCGGGTGAGCAGAGCCGAGTACTGCACGGCACCCGAATCGAGCGCGCTCACATCGTTGCAGGTGATCCGGTTGACGAAGGCGTTGCGATCGGGCCCCGAGACCTCGAATTCGCCCATGTGGGAGACATCGAATACCCCCACCCCGTTTCGCACCGCCCTATGCTCAGCCATGATACCCGTGGGGTACTGGACCGGCATCTCCCAGCCGGCGAAGGGCACCATCTTCCCGCCGAGCGCGCGGTGCACCTCGGCAAGCGGAGTCTGCTTCAGGTCCGTCATAGGGCATCCGTCATTTTGGCAGCCTGAGTTTAGCACCGCGGGAGGGAATCCGGCAGAGCAGCTTCGGGGATAGATTCTCCTCATGCCTCCCACACCTCATTGGAGGGCCCTCGCCCGCGGCGTGCTCACCCTCGGTTCACTGGTGCCGGTGCTCACTGCCCAGCCCAACCCTCCCGGCCGCCCTCTCGCCATCGAAGACTGGTACCGCATTCGCACGCTCGGAGCGCCGGCGCTGTCGCCGGATGGCAAATGGATCGCCTTCACCTTGAGCACCCGGGTCGAGAGCAGCAACGCCGACAGCAACGAGGTCTGGCTCGTCGCGGCGGATGGCGCGGGTCCCGCGCGTCGCGTGAGTCCGCCCGGGATGCTCGCCGGAAGCCCCGAATGGCTCGGGGACGGCCGGCTCGAATTCCAGGGAGCGGGCCGGCGCTGGTCGCTTCCGCCTGGCTGGCCCGATTCGCTCAGCGAGGGGCGGCTCGAGGGCCCGCCCGGCTTCCGCAGCCGCGGCAACCTCACCAGCCCGGACAACAAGTGGATTGCGTCGGTGCGTGCCATGGCGCCGCCGGCGCAGCCGCGCGTCTACGCCTCGGACTTCGAGCGCCGCCATGAGGAGCGCTTTCGCGGCGTCGAGTTCGACTGGCTCGAATTCCAGCGCGATGGCGCTCCCTTCCCGCTCCCCAACGCCGCCGATCCCGCAGTGAATCCGCCCCAGGAGATCTTTCTCACCGCCGTTGGCGACAGCGGCGCGCGTCAGCTAACCCGCATCGGCTTCCGCCCCCAGGGCCTGCAGTGGAGTCCCGACGGCTCGGCGCTCCTTTTCACCGCCGATTCGAGCTACCGCGACGAGCGCCGCTACGAGCACAACGAGATCTGGTCGGTCACGCTGGACGGCACGGTGCGGCGGCTCTCGCCGGAGCTCGACGTGAATTACGCCGGGGCGCGCTACTCGCCCGATGGCCGCTGGATCCTCTATACGCGCCGCCTCTCCACCGACGCGGTGATCGCGCGCCGGATGGATAACGCCGGACCCACGGATCTCGCGGTGCTGCCGGCAGCCGGCGGGCCCGAGCGGATTCTCACCGCTGGGTGGGACTATCTCCCGCTCGGCGAGCGCTGGAGTCCCGACGGCAAGTATGTCTATTTCACCGGCAGCGTCGGCGGAACCAGTCATCTCTTCCGGGTGAAGCCGGACGGCGGGCCGGTCGAGCAGCTGACCAGTGGACAGCGCCGGCTCGGCGCCTTCTCGTTCGACCGCGCCATGAGCCGAATGGCATATCTGGTCGGGGTGATGGAATCGCCCTCGGAGCTCTGGTCGGCCGACCTCGACGGCACCCACGAGCGGCAGCTGACCCACTTGCAGGATGACTTGCTCCGCGAGGTCGCGCTCGACAAACCCCAGCGGCTGCTCTTCAAGAGCAAGGACGGGACCGAGATCGAGGGTTGGCTCTACCATCCGTCCAACTACCGGCCCGGGGCCGAACCGTATCCGCTGCTCGTCTTCAGCCACGGCGGCCCGCACAGCGCGATCGGCTATGGCTTCGACTTCAAGCTCCAGTATTTCGCCGCGAACGGCTATTTCGTGCTCACTACCAATTTCCGCAGCTCCACGGGCTACGGTGAGAAATTCCTCTGGGCGACCTGGGGTGGCTGGGGCAATCTCGATTTCGAGGACGT
>DASYPD010000178.1:0-3308 GCA_036007005.1 Gemmatimonadales bacterium | reverse complement strand
ATCTGAGGGTTGGGGGTTCGAGTCCCTCAGGGCGCGTATCTTCACTCTGTCCCGGACATGACGCAGCGGTTGTATTACGGCGATTCCTACGCGCAGCGCTTTGCCGGCCGCATTCTCGAGCTGACTCCGGTGGCCGGCGGTCACTGCGCCGTTCTCGACCAATCTCTCTTTTATCCCACCTCCGGCGGCCAGCCCCATGACACGGGGCGTTTGGGGGAGTCACGCGTCGTCGAGGTCACGGTCCGCGAAGCAGACGGAGCCGTGCTCCACCTGCTGGAGGGGCCGTTGCTCCCGGGGGCCGTGGAAGGCGTCATCGACTGGCCGCGGCGGTTCGACCATATGCAGCAGCACAGCGGGCAGCACATTCTCTCTCAAGCCTTCGAACGGATCGCCGAGGCTCCGACAGTCGGCTTCCACCTGGGGACGGATCGCGTCTCGATCGACCTGGGCGTCGCCTCGCTGAGCGAGGCGCAGGTCGCCGCGGCCGAGTCCTGCGCCAACGAGATCGTGAGCTCGAACATGCGGGTGCGGACGTGGTTCCCGGATCCGGACGAGCTCGGCGCGCTGACGCTGCGCAAACAGCCGGAGGTGCGCGGGCCGATCCGGGTCGTCGCCATCGGAGATTTCGATCTGTCCGCCTGCGGTGGCACCCACGTCGCCGCGACCGGTGAGATCGGCCTCATCGCGGTGTTGAAGAACGAGCGGCTCAAGCGCGGAATGCGAATCGAGTTTCTGTGCGGTCAGCGCGCGCGCGGTGATTACGCCCGCACGCACGCTATCCTGCGAGAGCTTAGCGTTGCGCTCACCTGCGCGCCCGGCGAGCTGCCGGACTCGGTCGCGCGGTTGCGGGAGTCGCTCCAGCAGACGCGTCGCGAGCTCGCCAGAGAGCAGGAGCGCGCGCTCGACGCTGAGGCCACCCGCCGATTGGAAGAGGCCACAGCCCGGACGGGCTACCGCGTCGTCCGCGCCGCCTGGGCAGCTCGCCCCATCGAGCAGGTGAAGGGGCTCGCGCTTCGCTTGACGGCGCAGTCCGGCGTGGTCGCGCTGCTCGGCGTTGCCGGCGCGCGCAGCCAGCTCCTCTTCGGACGCTCGGAGGACGTCTCCCTCGACCTCAAGCCCGGGTTCGAGACGGCCTTGGCGGCGCTCGGCGGAGGACGCGGCGGCGGAACGCGCTTGCTGCAAGGCGCGGCGGGCGCTGCGGAGCTACCCGCGCTGGAACACGCATTGCGCGCCGCCGAAGCGGCGCTTCCCGGGGGGAGCGGGTGATGCAACGGCGTAGCGTGGTAGGGTTGCTCGTGGCGGCGCTGGCGACCGCGCTGGCCTTCCGGCTCGACTCCTGGGCCTGGCGACACGCCGCTTACCCCGAGGTCTATGCGCACGACTGGGGCCGCGTGCTGCGCGTCGTGGGAAGCCTGTTTTTCTGGTTGCCGCTCGCCCTCGCGGTGTGGCTTACGGTCCGGGCGCGCCGCGTCTGGATCCTGCTCGCGGTGCCGGCTCTTGCGGGAGCCGCGGCGGAGCTGATCAAATTGCTCGTTCGGCGCGAGCGGCCCGATCTCCATGCCGGCGCCTCCGTCTATCGCAGCTTCGCGGAACGGCCCTTCGACAGCCACGACATCGGTTTCCCGAGCAGCCATGTCATGGTGGCATTTGCCGGAGCGGCGGCCCTGGCCCGGCTCTTTCCTCGCGCCGCGCCAGTCGCCTACGCGCTGGCGCTCGGCTGCGCGGTAACCCGCGTGCTCGCGCAGGCTCATTTCGCCAGTGATGTCGTGGCGGGGGGGATCGCCGGCTGGGCGGTCGGGGCATGGCTCAGCCGGACGGTTCACCCGGCGTCATCGCGATGACCGCTTCTCCATGACCCGGAGCGCACTTCTGGCCGTGTTGGCGATCGCGGGCTGCGCCGCGCGTCCGCGGCTGGAAGAGTTGCGCGGCCCGCGGATGTCGCCGGCCCTGCCGAAACCGGGCTTCGTGCTCCAGAATCTCGACGGGTCGCCCTTCAATTTCCGCAGCGCAACCCGCGGGTCGCTGACGTTTCTCTTCTTCGGCTATACCAACTGTCCCGACGTGTGTCCGCTCCAGCTCTCCAATCTGGCCTGGGGGATTCACCAGCTGCCGCCCGAGCAGGCTCGCGGCATCCACGTCGTGTTCGTCAGCACCGACCCGGCGCGCGACACGCCGGAGCGGTTGCGCCGCTGGCTCGCCCAGTTCGACTCGAGCTTTACGGCGGTCACCGGCACGCCCGCCGCACTCGAGCTTGCCCAGCGCACGGTCGGCATGCCGCCGGCGGTTCACGAAGGGGAATTGCCGCAGGGTGGCGGATACGGCGTCACCCACGCCGCGCAGCTGTGGGCCTTTACGCCCGATGACTCCGCGCATGTCATGTACCCCTGGGGAGTGCGGCGCGAGGACCTGGCTGCCGATATCAAGACACTGCTTCGAATCTGGCCCTCCACACCCTGATTATCTTTGTCGCATGAGACCGCATCGATTGTTTCTCCTTGCAGCGGCCGTCCTGCTGATGAGCGGGATGGTGCACAACCATTTGGTGAAGAGCGCTCCCGCCGACGGCGAGAAGCTGCGTGCGGCTCCCAAGGAAATCCGGCTGTGGTTTAACGAGCGGCCGGAGATTCCCTTTACCAGCGTCACCCTACTCAAGGCCGACAGCAGCAAGATCGCCACGATCAAGGCCGTGGCGGCTGCCGACTCCATGGCGGCGGCGATTCCTCTTTCCACTCCGCTTCCCGCGGGCAAGTATCTCGTCAACTGGCGCACCGCCAGCAGCGACGGCCACGCGATTCGCGGCAGCTTCGGGTTTTCCATTACGCCGTGAGCGCTCCGTTCAGCCGCGTCGACGCGGTGTACGCGGCGGCGCGGTGGGGCTGGTTCATGGCGACATTTCTCCTCTTGGGCGCGGCCAGTTACGCGCCCTTCTTGTTTCGGGCCCGCACCGCACTTCACCGCACCGATCCGGACGTGGCCAGGGAGCTGGCGCGGCGGGCGGCGGTCATTGGGCTCGTCGCTTCGCTCACGCTGCTCGGCTTGGCCCTGCTCCGGCTTTATCTGCAGGCCCTCACCCTGGTCGATCCCGGAGAGCCGGTCACCGGCGAGTTTCTGCGCGCGGTGCTGAGCAGCAGTTGGGGAAAGGGCTGGCTGCGCCAAGTTGCGATGGTTGTCCTGGCCACGCTCGCGTTCGCTGCCGCGTTCTCTGGGGCCGGCGCGCGCCTGGGCTGGCTCGTCGCGTCAGCGGCGAGCGGCGGACTCGGCGTCACGGCGGGAATGACGGGGCACGCGAACACGGCCAGAGCCGGAAT
>DASYPD010000177.1:0-4798 GCA_036007005.1 Gemmatimonadales bacterium | reverse complement strand
CGGTCCGTCAGCGGGATATTCCCCTCCCAGAAAAGCCCGTGATGCACCAGGAGAAATGGCTGATCCGGCGGAGTGGCCACTGCGCCGGTGGTGACTCCCTGAATTGTCGCCAGGGAAGCGTCCACCGCCGCAACGATCCGGTTGATGCTGCCGGAGCCGTTCTGCACCTGAAGGCCATTCACGGCGTTCGGCTCGTCCGGGACCTCGCTGATCTGGAGGTAGTGGTCGAGATACTCGACGATACGCTGGAGCGGGACGTTCGGCACCGGCGCCTCAGCGAGCGGCCAGCGGGTGCAAGGTCCCGGCGAGGATGGAATCTCGCGCGGCCTGGACCCGCCGGAGCAGCGCGGCTGGAATCCGGTTCGCCAGCAGCGGATTGAGCTCGAAGCGCAACACGCCTCCCGCGAGACCGAACGTCTCGATCCGCGGCGAGAACCTGCCTGCTTCCACATCGCGCGCCAGCGCGAGGAAGGCCTTGGGAAGATCGATCACGACGGAGGCCAGCACCCGCTCTGGTGCCAGCGTGCTTTGGTCCGCATTGGCGCCGAACACAAAGACGCCGGGACTTTCCTTCGCGGCCTGGAATAAACCGAGGGCGGCCTGGTCGGCATTATGGTGCAACATGTCGACGCCGAGGCGGATCATGGCGAGTGCCGCTTCCCGGCCGGCGGCGACATCGTCGAAGTTGTTGAGATACGCGATGCGGCTGTCCACCGCCGGATTGACCGCCTGGGCCCCATGCAGCCAGCCCTGGTAGCCGCGCACGATCGGCGGCAGCTCCATTCCCCCGATGAAGCCAAGCTTGCTCGATTTGGTCATGCCGCCGGCGACCATTCCGGCGAGATAGGTTCCCTCTTCGATTCCGAACACCAGCGGAACCACATTGCCCTGCGGTGCAAGCCGCTCGCCGGACGTCACCACGAAGAGCGTTCTCGGATATTCCGCGCCGATCCGCTCGGCGGGAGCTTGAAACTCGAATCCGTGTCCGAAGACCAGCTGATAGCCCTGGGCGGCGTAAGTGCGGAGCGCCTCCGCTTGCTCGCCGGGAGTGTGCGCCTCCACATGGCTGATGCGCGCGCCGAGCGAGTCGCGGATGGCAAGCAGTCCGCGATACGCACCCGAATTCCACGCCGCATCGGCGATCGATCCAGGCGTGATCAGCGCGACGCGGAATCCGGCGGGAGAGTGGGGTTGCTTGCCGCAGGCGGCAAGCAGGAGGAGGATGCCGAAGCCGAGCCTGCCCATGGGGGATTCCCCGGCGGCCCGCTCGTCAGCCGTTCACCGCGAGTCGCAACCCCTCCGCCAATGTCTCCGCGTCGACTCCCTCCATCCTGACCACACCGTTCACCCTTCCGCCTTCCTGAATCAGCAGCCGTCGCGTGGCGATATCGCCGTGCACCAGGGCGGAGGCTTGCAGCTCCACCCGTTCCTCCGCCGCAATGCAGCCCGACACTTGCCCGCCGATGACGGCTTCCCGGGTGATGACGTCTCCTTCGATGACGCCTCCCGCGCACACGAGCACTTGATCGCCCGCCTGGACATTCCCGAGCACGCGACCTTCGATCCGGATGACGCCGTCAGCCTGCAAGTCCCCGGTGATGCGGAGATCGTGCGCGACGATCGAAAGGCCCGCCTGAGGATCGCGAGCGCGGCGACGCTCGCCGGTCGTCGGCGCGGCCGGTTTGGCCGGGTGCGAACTGGTGGACTGCAGCGAGAAAAGTCCCATCAGGGTTCCTCCTTCACTAGGGTGCCCGGGTCGACCGACACGCCGTGGAGCCGGATTTCGAAGTGCAGATGCGGAGCCGATGAGTGCCCGGTATTGCCGCTCAACCCGATCACCTCACCCGCTCGCACGCGGGCGCCTTGCACCGCCACGATCCGCGAGAGATGCCCGTACAGGGATTGATACCCTTCCGGGTGCTCGAGCAGCACGAAGTTGCCGTATTCCTCTTGCGCGCCCGCCTGGAGCACGATCCCGCCTCCCGCCGCGCGAACCACGCTCCCCTTCGGCACCGCAATGTCGATGCCGGGGTGCTGCTCTTCGCTGCCGCCGCCGGCGGCTTGGCCCCGGGTGATGTAGCCCCGCTCATCGAGAGGCCAATGCCGCGGGCGGGAGGGGATGACCTCATAGCTCGTTCCGGGACCCGGCAGTGTGGCGAAGATCGGAGGCGCCACCGGGAGGACGCTGCCCAGCGCCACTCGATCCGGAACGATGTCGGCGCCGACCATACGGCGTAACCGCTCATAATTTGCTTCGACACTGTCCAGCGCTCCGGCCAGCTCCCGGATTCGCAGATTCTCGGCGCGGAGCCGATTTACCTCGCGGGTGAGGGCGGGAACCCGTGCCGCCTGTCGTCCGATGGGCCCGTAGAGCGTGATCCCCAGCACCACCGCCACGCTCACGATGACCGACCCGATCAGGCTGGCTCGCAGCAGCCAGACGGGAACCCGGTAGCTGCGCGACGGCAGGGCACCGTCGCGCTGCACCAGGATCGACACACCGCGCTTGCCGGCCCTCATCCTCCGAACGGCTCACCCAGGATCAAGTCGAGGACGCGGGCCAGATCCTCATTGGAGTAATAATGGATGGTGACCGCACCACGCCCGCGCCGCCGCGCTGTGATTCGCACATCGGTCTGCAATCGCTTGCGAAGCGCGTCCTCCACCTGGCGGATGTCGGCACTCGGATTGCGCACTTCGGCCTTGGGTCGCCGGATGCGCTTGCGCGCGGACGCGGCGCCCTGGAGCTGTTCTCCCCGTACCCGGGCCTCCAGATCGCGGACCGACCAGCCCAGGGCCGCACACTCGCGAGCCAGTCGGATGATCTCCTTGGGATCGCCGAGGGCCAGCAGCGCCCGCGCGTGACCCTCCGAAATCGCGCGCTGCGCGAGCAGCCCCTGCACCTCGGCCGGGAGCCCGAGCAGCCGCAGCGTGTTACTCACCGTGGAGCGATCCTTGCTCACCAGTCGAGCCACTTCCTGTTGCGGAAGACTGAACTCCTCCATGAGCTGGTGATAGCCGCGCGCCGCGTCGAGGGGAGAGAGCTGATCGCGCTGGAGATTTTCGATCAGCGCGAGCGTCAGCAGCGAGCGGTCATCCACCTCCTTGATCACCGCGGGAACCTTCTGCCAGCCGAGCCGTTGCACCGCGCGCCAGCGCCGTTCTCCGGCGATCAGCTCGTAGCGGCCATTCGGGCGGCTGCGCACCACCACCGGCTGCAGCAGACCCGACATCTCGATGGAATCGGCCAGCTCCTTGAGCTGGGTTTCGTCGAATTCGCGCCGGGGTTGATAGGGATTCGGCCCGATCGCCGCCACCGGCAGCTCCTTGAGCCCCCCGCTGGTCTGGACCTCTTCCCGCGTGAGCGGCCCGAGCAACGCCTCGAGTCCGCGTCCCAATCGCTTGGTCTCGGTCACGAATGCACCTCCCCTGCCTTGCGAGTGGTTTCGTGCGGCAGCTCGAGCTCGCCGCTTCCGTCGCCCGATTCGGCGCGCCGTAAGAGCTCCTGAGCAACGCCCAGATAGCTCTTCGAGCCGACCGATTGCACGTCGTACATGAGGATCGGCTTTCCAAAGCTCGGCGCCTCGGCAAGGCGCACATTTCGGGGGATCACGGTCCGAAACATTTTGGGACCGAAATACTCTTTGGCGTCCTTGGCCACCTGGCGGCAGAGGTTCAGCCGCGAATCGTACATCGTGAGCAGCACCCCATCGAGCGCGAGCTCGGGATTGAAGTTCTGCTGCACCAGACGGATGGTGTTCAGCAGCTGCGAGATACCCTCCAGCGCATAGTATTCGCATTGAATGGGGATGATGACGCCATGCGCGGCCGTGAGCACGTTCAAGGTGATCAAGCCCAGCGAGGGAGGGCAGTCGATGATCACGTAGTCGAAGTCACCCAGCAGCGGACGCAGCACCTCGCGCAATCGCGTCTCGCGATTACTCACATCGACGAGCTCGAGCTCCGCGGCGACCAGATCCTGGGTCGCGGGGAGAATGGAGAGGAACGGCAGCTCGGCATCACGCTGAATCGCGCTCTCGGGAGCCCGCGATCCGATCAGCACGTCATACAGGGAAGGACGCCCCGGCTGCTTGGAAACCCCCACCCCACTGGTGGCGTTACTCTGCGGATCGGCATCTACCAGCAAAGTTCGGCGCTCGGCAGTCGCGAGCGATGCGGCAAGGTTCACCGCAGTCGTCGTCTTACCGACGCCGCCCTTCTGGTTCGCGATCGCAATAGTGCGCGCCATCGATTGTAGAGTATTCCTAAGTTATTGTTATACAATATGTTACGAGTGAATATTGATCCAAACTGCAGCGCTGGCTAGATTCAAATATAGCGATTTAAGCCAGCAATAGGTTAGGTGGTTTCACGTGAAACGGGATTTGGAGTTAGGGGTTTGGGGCTTGGGGACCTAATCCAGCCCTCCTCTAATCCCTAACCCCTAAACCTCCAGTTTCACGTGAAACAACGCACTTGCGTCGATGTTTGATCACCTCCAAAACAAGGTTTTGTAGGTCGCTGGGCGAAATGCCTGAGATTCGGCCCGCTGCGCCAAGACTTAGGGGACGGTGCCGAGTCAATTTTTCGCGCGCCTCGTAGGAGAGGCTGGCTACTCCGGTAAGCTCGAGATCAGCTGGGATTTCGAAATCCTCGAGCTCATTCAAATGGTCCGCTGCTTCTCGTTCCCGCTCCATATAACCCGCATAGCGTAGCTCGATTGCTGCCCATTCAGCTTCTTCCTCGCTGGTTGAATGGCCGGCGGCGGTGAGGAAGCCCGCGAGGTCAGCCTCCGGTC
>DASYPD010000176.1:0-1816 GCA_036007005.1 Gemmatimonadales bacterium | reverse complement strand
GCCCTGCCCCACCTCTCGCCCGGTGGGACCGTGGTCATTATCGGGTCCACCGCGAGCACCCGGTCCGAGTACGCGATGAGCCTCTATGGCGGGTCGAAGGCGGCATTGCGCCAGATGGTCCGTACCTGGATACAGGAGTTGCAGGGGTCAGGTATCCGGGTGAACATCGTCAGTCCTGGTGCGATCGACACGCCGTCGCTCCGGAGCGCTCTCGCCGGATCTGTCGGCGAGGATCAGGTCGAAGCCCGAGTTGCCGAGATGGGCGCCGGGAATCCGATTGGACGGCTCGGGACTCCCCGCGACATCGGGAAGTCCGTGCTGTTCCTCTCGAGCGACGACTCGAACTTCGTCACCGGAGTCGAATTGTTTGCCGACGGCGGGATGGCCCAGACGGGGTAGACCTCTTGCATTCGCGCGAGTGGGCTATGCGCTTCGCTCCCCCGATTTGGCTCTGGGCCTGATCAAGCGGCGGATTTGCTGGCGAGGGCTCTGTAGGGGTGGGGATCGGTGGCCACGGCGCCCTCCAGCGGCCGGTAGAAGAGCAGCCCCCGGTGGTGTGAGCGGCGCCGGTTGAAGCGGAAGGTGAATTCGTCGAGGTAGTAGTCGAGCTGCTTGTGGCTGATCGCGCCCTGGTGCGTGCCGAGGATCCAGCGCTGAACCAGCGAGGCGAGGCGGTGCGCGTGCGGCATGACCACGTGGGCGGGGTCGCCGCTGGCCGACACGTTCGTGACCACGTGCGTGAAGGGGTGACGGCCGATGTCGAAGTAGCCCTGCCAGCCGTCGGTGTGCACCTCGGTGCCGCGGGAGACATGGTCGAGCACGAAGTCGGTCAGGGTCGCCTTGGTGACGTCGCGGATGCGCCGCATGCGCACGCGCCCGGATGCCTCGCCGCGAGCCTCGACCGCGATCGCCACGATCGGCTTGCCGGTAACGCCACGGCCTGCCGCGCCGGCCCGGCGGGCGCCGAAATAGCTCTCGTCGACCTCGACCGCGCCGGAGAGCAGCTCGCGCCCCGGCAGCAACATCGCGCGGCGCAGCTTGTGCAGCCACGCCCACGCCGTCTGGTAGCTGCCCAGCCCGAGGACGCGCTGCAGGCCCAGGGCCGAGACCCCCTGCTTCTGGTTGACCACGTACCAGACCGCCGCGAACCAGCTCACCAGCGGCGTCCGGGTGCCGGCGAGGATCGTGCCCGCCGTGACCGAGGTCTCTGAGCGACAGGCCGCGCAGCGACGCAGCCCGTCGGCCATCTGCCACCAGCCGCCGTCGACCGCGCCGCAGAAGCGACAGGTGAAGCCCGCGCCCCAGCGGAGTCGCTCCAAATAACGCCGACACGAGCCCTCGTCAGGGAACCACTCCAGCAGCTCATGCCAGTTGCGCGGGTAGTCGACCCCCGCTCGTGGATGCTCACCAGCCACGCGGTCAAGCTACGGCCCGAGGGGGACGGAAGTGGATACCCCACTCGCGTGAAAGCGACAGCGCGGCTGGCTCCGTCGCGAAGAAGCCACTCGCTGTCCGATCGGGGACGAACGCTTAGGAGGGAGTCGCTCTATCCAGCTGAGCTATCGGGGCTCGTGCTCAAATGCAGGGCTTTCTCGCATGCCGTGTCTGACGACGCTGATGAATGGCACATTTATGGAACACATGCGAGAGCACTGTCACTGACCTGTGAGGATCGTACCGTCGGCGGAAACAAGTGCGAATGGCAGAGAACGGGCGAGGGCGGGAGTCCGATTGAACTAGAGGGGCTGTCCGCTTCGCTGCCCCCAGCGGCAATGGCTTCTGTTCTTCGCGCAAAGGAGCAGTGGGTCCGCCCCGG
>DASYPD010000175.1:0-9646 GCA_036007005.1 Gemmatimonadales bacterium | reverse complement strand
TCAGCCAGGATTCGCCTTCCAGCGCGGCGGTGGTGTCGGTGTCGAGGGGCTCGTGGCCGTGAAAGAGAATGTGTCGCTCGAGGTGCAGGAAGCGGAGCGCCGCGAGCGAGACGCCGGGAAACGGAGTCCGGGTCGCGAGCGCCGGGTTAGGCCAGTCCTTCGACCAGTCGGAGCGCACCAGCACGACCGCGCCCTCGGGAATCCGGCCGTGCCGCGCCTCCCAGGCCGCGATATCCTCGACCTGCAGGTGATAGCCGGGATGCAGCTTGACGGAGTCCACGATCGAGAGCACCACCAGCGGCCGCACCGCGTAGGTCGGCGGCAATTCGTCGATTGCGGGGTACTCGGGTGCCCAATGCGCCGGCGGGTCGAGCTGGGTGCCGTATTGGTCCGTGGCGAGCCGGTAGGCCGTCGCGGCACAGCCATCCTGCTCCCAGGTATAGGCTCGGCCGGTTTGCGGATCCACCGTGGGACTGAAGCTCGCCGGACCGAAGCCGTGCCAAACCGGGATCGCCGGAGTGATGCTATGGGTGAGGTCGATGTAGCGGGCGCGCTTGAGCGACTGCTCGTAGAGCGGCCAGAGCCCGGGATTACCGGAGGAAGGGTGGCCGCAGCCGGCGAGCGCGAGTGCGAGGGGGAGCGCGATGACGCGGCGCATGTGGTCGAGACTCGCTTTCGGAAGGGAGTGATATGATGGCGGCCCGCCGGGCCGAACGCTAGTTTTTCTGCATGACGGCGGTCGGCAGGAGCGTCGCGCGAAAAGACGGGATTGGCAAGGCCACGGGCGAAGCCCGCTACGCCGACGACCTCGTCTTTCCCGGCATGCTGTTCGGCCGCACCATCCGGTCCACCATCCCCCGCGGGCGAATCCGCTCGCTCGAGCTGAAGTTCGATCCGGCCGGATTCACGGTGGCCGACTACCGTGACGTGCCCCACCAGAACGTCGTCGCCCTGATCGCGGATGATCAGCCCTTCCTCGTGGAGCGGGAGATCCGCCACCTCGCCGAGCCGATTCTGCTGCTGGCCCACGCCGATCGGGAAAAACTGCTGGCGGCGGAGGTCGCGATCGAATACGAATCAGCCGAGCCGCTCTTCGATCCCGAACGCTCCACCGTTGTGTTCAAAGCGATAGAGATCCACAAGGGAGATCCTGCTGCAGCGCTGGCCGCCGCGGAGCTCGTCGTCGATGGCAGCTATCGCACGGGCCATCAGGAGCACGTCTACATCGAGCCCAACGGGGTGATCGCCGTGCCGGAGCAGGGCGGCGTCACCATCTACGGCTCGATCCAGTGTCCCTTCTATGTCGTGAAGGCGCTCAAGAGCCTGCTCGGCCCGGACCGCCACCTCCGAGTCATCCAGACCGAGACCGGCGGCGGCTTCGGCGGCAAGGAAGAGTACCCCTCGATCCTCGCGGGACACGCCACGCTGCTCGCGCTCAAGTCCGGCCGCCCCGTCAAGCTGGTGTATGACCGGGTAGAGGACATGCTGGCCACGACCAAGCGGCATCCTTCGATCGTACGGCACCGGACCGGCCTAACCCGCGACGGCCGGCTCGTTGCCATGGAGGTGGACGTGCTGCTGGACGGTGGGGCGTACGTGACGCTGAGCCCCGTGGTGCTCTCGCGCGGCTGTATCCACGCCGCCGGGCCGTACCGCTGCGAGCACCTGCACATCAGCGGCCGCGCGGTCATGACCAACACGCCGCCTAACGGGGCCTTCCGGGGCTTCGGCGCCCCGCAGACCGAGTTCGCCATCGAAGTCCATATGGATCGCATCGCCGAGGCGCTCGGCATGGATCCGGTAGCGGTGCGCCGCCTCAACGCGCTGCGCCCCGGGGACACCACCGCTACTGGCCAGACGCTGCGGGAAGACAGCAGTGCCCTGCAAGTGCTCGAGACGGCGGTCGAGCGCAGCGACTTTCTCGCCAAGCGGGAGCTTTTTCGCGGCAGTAACCGCGGGATCGGGCTTTCGCTCTTCTATCATGGCGCGGGCTTTACCGGCAGCGGCGAGCGCACCCTCAAGTCTCGCGCGAAGCTCATTCTGACGCCCGGCGGGGTACGCATTGCCGTCGGCAGCACCGAGATCGGCCAGGGGACGCGGACGATGCACGCCCAGATCGTCGCCGACGCGCTCGGTATTCCCTACGAGAACGTCGAGGTCGCGCAGCCCGACACGGCGATCGTTTCGGACAGCGGTCCCACGGTTGCCTCGCGCACCTGCCTGGTGGTGGGGAAGATCCTGGAAGAGTGCGCGCTCGAGCTCAAAGAGCGGCTCGGCGGGTTAGGCCCAGCGGAGTATTATGCGCGCCACGGCGAGCTGACCATCGAGCGCGGCTACCAGCTGCCCGACTGGATTCAGTGGGACGAGGAGAACTACCGCGGCGATGCCTACGCCACCTACGGCTGGGGCTGCGACGTCGTAGAGCTCGAGCTCGATCCCGATACGTTCGAGGTCAAGCTGCACCAGCTCACCGCGGTGCAGGAGTTCGGACGGCCCATCCATCCGGCACTCGCCCGCGGGCAGATCGAGGGAGGCACCGTGCAGGGACTGGGCTACGCGCTGCTCGAGCGCGTGGTGATGCGGGAGGGGGCAATGGCGAACGCTCAGCTCACCAACTACACCATTCCCACCACCCTGGACACCCCCGACATCGACGTCGTCATGCTGGAGAACCCCTATCCCGGCGGGCCCTTTGGCGCCAAAGGCCTCGGCGAGTTGCCGATGGACGGTCCGGCCCCCGCTGTGGTCAACGCGCTCCGGCACCTTGGGCTCGACATCCGCGAGATTCCCGCGACGCCGGAGCTGATCGACCAGGTCGCCACGGCCGCTGCGCGGCCTCGCGACGACTCGAAGGCCGGCTCGCGGCCTCGCGAAGACTCTCCCGCGTGAAGTTTATCCTCAACGGCCAGACTACCGAGGTCGCCGCGCACCCCATGGCGCGGCTGCTCGACGTGCTGCGCGAGGAATGTGGTCTCACCGGCACCAAGGAGGGCTGCGGGGAAGGGGAGTGCGGCGCCTGCACGGTGCTCATCGACGGCGAACCGGTCTGCTCCTGTTTGGTACCCCTGGCGCAGGTGGCAGGCAAGGCGGTGGTCAGCATCGAGGGGCTGCACGACCATCCCCTGCAGCAGCTCTTCATGAGCGAGGTGGGCGCTCAATGCGGCATCTGCACGCCCGGCATGATCATGACCGCCCTCTCCCTGGGCCCCGCTGCTTCGCTCGATGAGGTGAAGACGGCGCTGGCGGGAAACCTCTGCCGCTGTACCGGCTACCCCGCGATTTACCGGGCGGTGCTCAAGTGGCGCGGGAGAGCAACGCCGGCATGAGGACGGCCATCTCCACGCTCGACCTGGCGAGTCCCACTTCGCTGGAGCACGCGCTCCAGCTGCTGCACGAGGAGCCGCGGACTCCGCTCGCCGGCGCCACCGATCTCTACGTGTCCCTCAACTTCGGCACCTTGCCGTCCCGCCGGTTCCTGGATCTCTGGCCGCTCGACGAGCTGCGGGGCATCTCGGTCCGGGGCGATACGCTGGTGCTCGGCGCCCTGGTGACCTACACCGCGCTGATCCGCTCGCCGCTGGTGGGGGAACGCCTGCCGATGCTGGTCGAGGCGGCCCGGCAGATCGGCGGGCTGCAGATCCAGAACCGCGGCACCCTGGGCGGCAACATCGCCAACGCTTCCCCCGCGGGCGATGCGCTGCCGGTGCTCGCCGTGGCCGACGCGATGCTGGTGCTCCGCTCGCTCGCCGGCGAACGGCGGGTGCCGTTCAACGAGTTCTACACCGGCTACCGCAAGAGCGTGCTGCGGCCCGACGAGCTGATCACCGCCATCGAGATTCCGCCGGTCGAAGGCGCGCAGTATTTCCGCAAGGTGGGGACCCGGGCAGCGCAGGCGATCTCCAAGCTGGTGATGGCGGGCGTCAAGCATCCCCGCGCCCCGCGGATCGCCTTCGGCAGCGTGGCGCCTACGGTGCTGCGGGTCAGGAAAACCGAGCGGGCGCTCGCGGACGGCGCCCCGCTCGAGGAAGCGGTGGCCATCCTCGCCGGCGAGCTGGCCCCGATCGACGATCTCCGCTCTTCGGCCGCCTACCGCCGGCAGGTGGCAGGCAGGCTGCTCCGCCGCTTCTGGAATTCGTGAGCTGGGTGCTCCGGAGCCGCCGGGTGGTCACGCCGGACGGCGTGCGGGCCGCGGCGGTGCACCTCGCCGGAGAGCGGATCGAGCGGGTTACCGGCTGGGAGGAGATACCGCCCGGGCAGCCGGTCAGCGATGCCGGCGATCTGGTGGTCATGCCCGGCGTGGTGGATACCCATGTGCACGTCAACGAGCCCGGGCGCACCGAGTGGGAAGGCTTCGCGACCGCGACCCGCGCCGCCGCCGCCGGGGGGATCACCACCCTCTGCGACATGCCGCTCAACTCGATCCCGGCGACCACCAGTGTGGCGGCTCTCGACGCCAAGCGCCGGGCCATGGAAGGACAGGCCGTCGTCAATGTCCGCTTCATCGGCGGCGTCGTTCCCGGCAACACGGCGGAGCTCGAGCCCCTGGCCCAAGCCGGCGTCTGCGGCTTCAAGTGCTTCCTGGTGCCCAGCGGAGTGGTCGAGTTCCCTCCTGTCACGGAGGCTGATCTCCGGACGGCCTTTCCGGTGCTGGCAAAGCTCGGCCTGCCCCTCATGGTGCATGCCGAGGAGCCGGCGCAGCTCCGTCCGTGCCCGTCCGGCTCCCGCTACTCGGGCTATCTCGCGTCGCGGCCGCGCGAAGCGGAACGGCAAGCGATCGCCCGGCTGGTCCGCCTGCTGGAGTGGTGTCCCACGCCGGTGCATGTGGTTCACCTCTCCGCCGCCAGCTCACTTGAGCTCCTCCGTGACGCGCGCGGTCGCGGCCTCCCGCTCACCGTGGAAACGTGTCCGCACTACCTGAGCTTCGCCGCAGAGGAGATTCCCGACGGCGCCACAGAGTACAAGTGCGCTCCGCCGATCCGCGCTGCCGAGCGGGAAGCGTTGTGGAATGCCCTCGTGGCCGGCGACATCGATCTCGTCGTGTCCGATCACTCTCCCTGTCCTCCGGAGCTGAAGCAGACCCGGGGAGACTTTTGCTCTGCGTGGGGCGGTATCAGCTCGCTGCAACTTTCTCTCGCCGCCGTCTGGACCGGTGCTCGGGCACGCGGTGTCGGCCCCGAAGGGATCGCCCGGTGGATGAGCGCCGCGCCGGCTCGGCTCGCCCGACTGGACCGCAGCAAAGGAACCATCGCCGCGGGTTATGACGCCGATCTCGTGGTCTGGGATCCCGACGCCAGTTTTATCGTCGATCCTGCTAATCTGCTGCACCGGCACCAGCTCACGCCGTACCGCGGACGGGAGCTGTTTGGCGTGGTTCGCGCGACCTATGTTGCTGGCCGGCTCGTCGCCGGACGGCTATGATCCCGCCCATGTTCACTGAGCTTCCCGATCTCGCCGCGCTCCGCCTGGGTGGCGAGGTGCTCGCGGCCAACGACGAGTTCTTCGCGCCGAAGGAGAATCTGCTCAAGCCCGAAAAGCCCGAGTGGCGCGAAGGCGTCTATACCGAGCGCGGCAAGTGGATGGACGGCTGGGAGACCCGGCGGCGCCGCACTCCCGGCCACGACTGGGCGATTATCCGGCTGGGGCTTCCGGGCCGCATTCGCGGCGTGATCATCGACACGAGCTATTTCACCGGCAATTACCCCGAGCAGGCGAGCCTCGACGCGTGTGCGGTCGAGGCGGAACCGCCCTCCGACTCGGAGTGGGTGCCGCTGCTGCCTCCGACCTGCCTCCAGGGCAATTGCGCGAACGCTTTTGCGATCGACGGAGCTGTCCGCCGCGTCACCCATCTCCGGCTCAACATCTTTCCCGACGGCGGGGTCGCCCGACTGCGCGTGCATGGAGAAGTTGTGCCGGATGAGCGAGTGTTTCAGCCGCCCAACCAGCCGGACCTCGCGGCCCTCGCCCACGGTGGGCTCGTCGTGGACTGCAGCGACAAGCACTATGGCAACCCGCAGAATCTCCTGCTGCCCGGACGCTCGACCCACATGGGAGACGGCTGGGAGACCAGGCGCCGCCGCGGGCCCGGACACGACTGGGCCATCGTCCGGCTGGGGCGCCGCGGCGTCATCGCGAGAGTCGAGCTGGATACCGATCACTTCAAGGGCAACGCGCCCGGCAGCTGTATGCTCGAGCGCTGTGATGCCGGGCCGGCTTTCGTCGCCGCCGAGGCCCGCTGGAACGTGCTCGTCCCGGAGACGCAGTTGCGGCCCGACGCTCAGCATCACTGGGAGGAGCTGGCGCCCCAGCCGGCCACCCACGTGCGACTGAACATCTATCCCGACGGAGGGGTTGCGCGGCTGCGCGTGTTCGGGCGTCTCGCGCCGTGAAGCTGTCCGAGCTCGACGCGCTGCCGGAGGCGCAGGCCGCCGAGCTGCTGGAGGCGTGCTGCGGCTCGACGCGCTGGATAGCGGCGATGCTGGCGCGGCGCCCGTTCGGCGACCGAGAGACGCTCTTCGCAGCGGCCGCCGCGAGCTGGCAGGCGCTGAGCCCCGATGATTGGCGCGAAGCGTTCGCGCGGCATCCCAGAATCGGGGAAGCGCGGAGCGCTATGCCTCAAGGCGAACAGGGCCGGAGCTGGTCAGCGGGAGAGCAGGGGGCAGTGAGCTCCGCCGAGGGTCCGGTGCGCCAGGCCCTCGCCGCGGCGAATCGGGAATATGAGCGACGCTTCGGGTTCATCTATGTCGCCTGCGCGACGGGGAAATCGGCGGAAGCGCTGCTTGACCTGCTGCGCCGGCGGCTCCGCAACTCGCAGGAGCAGGAGCTGGGCGTCGCCGCGGCCGAACAGCAGAAGATCACGCGGCTGCGGCTGGCGAAGCTGCTGGCGGAGCACTGAGAGGAGCGCACGATGAGCAGCATCAGCACGCACGTGCTCGATACGGCCCTCGGTATGCCCGCGGTGGGGATTCGGGTCACGCTCGAGCGCGAGGGGAAGCCGATCGGCTCCGGGATGACCGATGCCGATGGCCGGGTGCGTGAGCTGGCCCCGACCGGCACGCCGCTCGCTCCGGGCGGCTATCGCCTGCGCTTTGCGGTGGCGGACTACCTGCGGAGCGCGGGACACTCCTCGTGCTATGCCGAGATCGTGGTCCAGTTCGAGCTCGAGGCGGGACAGGAGCGCTGTCACCTGCCGCTGCTGCTGAGTCCGTTCGGCTACACCACCTATCGCGGGAGCTGAGCCGGCCCGCCCTGCTGCACCCAGCGCCCCAGCAGCGCACGCTCCTCGTCGGTGATGCGGGTCTTGTTGCCCGGCGGCATCGTGCGGGTTATGACCGCGCGCTCCCGGATCCGCGCCGCATAGGAAGCGATCTGCTCTGGGGTATCGTAGCGCACGCCTCCGGGCGCGACGCCGAAGCTCAGGTCGCTGGGATGCGCCGAATGGCAGGCAGCGCAGCGGCGATCGATCACCTGCTTCACGTCGGCAAAGCTCACCGGCTCGGCGGCGGCTGCGACCGCTTCGGCGGGTGAAGCAGCTCCGTTCCGGAGCAGGCCATAGAGCAGAACTCCCCCGGCCACGAGTGTCCCGGCGAGGGCAGGCCGCCACGCGGGATAGTCGAACCGGATATTGAGCAGGTGCCGGACGGCCACTCCCAGTACCACCAAGAGGAGCAGCAGCAGCCAGTTGTCCGGGTTGCCATAGACCGCCGGAAAGTGGCTGATCAGCATCAGCACGATGACGGGGAAGGTGAAGTAGTTGTTGTGGATCGAGACCCGCTTCGCTCGGGCGGAAACGCCCGCATCGCCGCCGCGTCCCTCCGCGACCGCGGCGACCAGCTCGCGCTGCGACGGCACGATCGTGAACACGACGTTGGCGGCCATGATCGTTCCCAGCATGGCACCGACGTGCAGAAACGCCGCGCGGCCGTTGAGCAGCTGGGTCAACCCCACCGCGATTCCCGTCAGCCCCACCAGCCATACCGCCGTGGCGACGCCGGGCATCCTCGGGGCGACCAGCCGCTGCATCGACTCGTACACCAGCCAGCCGGCCAGGATTGCGCCCGCTCCCAGGACGACTGCCTGTCCCTGGCTCATGACCTGCACCGAGCTGTCTGCCAGCACCGCGCGGCCGCCGAGGTAGTACACCACGACCAGAAGCAAGGCGCCGCTCCACCAGGTGGTGTACGCCTGCCACTTGAACCAGTGCAGCGGCTTCGGTAGCGCCGCTCCCGCCAGCAGCGTTTTCTCGACGTAGTAGAAGCCGCCACTGTGCAAGAGCCAGATACGGCCCAGGGGAGCAGGGGTGCGGGTTATGCCGCTGGCGGGCTCGAGCCGCCGGTCGAGCCAGTTGAACAGCAGGGAGTTGCCGATCCACATGATCCCGGCGATCACGTGGACCCAGCGCGCGACCAGATCGATCAGCTCAATCGCGCCGCCGCTCACGCCGCTCCGCCCCGGGCGCGCATGATCCTGACGAAGGACCGGCCCCGGAATTCTTCCGCCGTCAATCCGGTCATGGTCAGCGCCTCGGTTTCGGTGATTGCCCCCGAGTTGAGCCCGCGCAGGAAGAAATTGAGCAGACCCTGTCCGGTCGCGGCGTCGTCGAATACGGCTCCGCTGAGGGTGGCTTGCGCGGCCTTGCCGACGAAGCTCTTGAGCCGCGCCCCGGCGGCGTCGATGCCGTCGAGAAAAAAGCTGTAGAGGGCGGCGTAGCGCGAGACGAGCTGGGCCGGATGCAGATCCCAGCCCTGGTAGAACCCTCCTGCCAGCGAATGACTCACGTCCTCGAAATGGAGCCGCCACGCCGCGTGCACGCTGGCGATGTTGCTCTCCTCCTGCGCGGCTGTCAGGGGAGCACCCCCGGCTGCTTCCCGGTGGAGGGGCACGGGCAGTACCGTCGTCGAGCCGTCGGAGAGCCACACCTCGGTCCCCGCAAAGGCCACCTGCATGACCTGCTTGGCAAACTCGCAGGCGGGATGCCCCATCCGTTGGTACGCCGCGGTGATGTTGACTCCCGCCGTGTAGTCGTAGGTCCCGAAATGCGCGCCCCGCAGCCTCCCCTCGCTCGCCTCGAGCAGCCGCGGCAGCAGGGATCGGCCGCTCTGGTCCAGAATCAGCTGCGGGGTTTCCACCATCGCTTCGAATCGCAGCACGCCGCGGCTGAGGCCCAGGGCGCGCTCGAGATCCCGCAGCACGGCCACCGCAAACGCCACCTGCTCGAGCAGCGTGATCTTGGGGATGGTCACCACCCAGTGGTCCGGCAGAGCTCCCGCTTCGGCGAGCGCCGTGTGCACCAGGTCGAGAGTGCGGATACTGCGCGCACGCAGCTCCTCGGTGAGCGGCTTGATCCGGATGCCCATGAAGGGCGCCAGCGTTCCCGCGCGCCCGCCCTGCACGAGGGCATGGGCCACCGCGACGGCATGTTCATCCTCTTCCGTCTCGGGGCGCTGGCCGTAGCCGTCCTCGAAATCGATCCGGAAGTCCTCGATCGGCTCGGCCCTGAGCTTGGCGCGGACGCGGGCGTGGATCTTCTCCAGCGCGGGATGCTCGGCGATGTGCAGGGCGGCGCCGAGGGTGGCGGCGTCCGGCGCGTAGCGGTCCAAGGCACGCAATCCTAACCCGCCAAGCTTCGGGACCGTGTCGCTGCCAAAGA
>DASYPD010000174.1:0-9140 GCA_036007005.1 Gemmatimonadales bacterium | reverse complement strand
GATCGTCCGGGTGCTTGCCGGCGAAGGCGAGCACGCAGCGACCCCGGTCTATGAGGCGAGCACGGGAACCACCGGGTTGCGGCTCGTCAATTCCGGCCGCTTTTCGGAGCTCCCGGTGGAGGCGGGATTGCGGGCGATCGTGGACTGGCTCGAGGCGGATGGCCTCGGCAAAGGCCGGGTGCAATACCGGCTTTACGACTGGTGCATCTCGCGGCAGCGCTATTGGGGGCCGCCGATTCCGATCATCTATTGCGATGGGTGCGGCGCGGTGCCGGTGCCCGAGCAGGACTTGCCGGTATTGCTGCCGCCGATCCCGGACTTTCAGCCCGACGACAGCGGCATCTCTCCTCTCGCACGCCACGAGGAATGGTACCTGGTGCCCTGCCCGCGCTGCGGCAAGTCTGCGCACCGGGAAACCGATGTCTCCGACACCTTTCTCGACTCCGCCTGGTACTATCTGCGGTACCTGGCGACCGAATTCGACGACCGTGCGTTCGATGCGGCGCGGGTCGAGCGCTGGTTGCCGGTGGCAAGCTACATCGGCGGCAACGAGCACGCGGTGCTGCACCTCTTGTACAGCCGCTTCATTGCGATGGTACTCTTCGACCAGGGCAGGCTCCCGTTCGAGGAACCGTTCCGAAAGTTCCGCGCGCACGGCACCATCGTGAAAGACGGCGCCAAGATGTCGAAATCGCGCGGCAACGTCGTCATCCCCGATCAATACCTCGCCAAATGGGGGGCCGACACCTTCCGGATGTACCTGATGTTCCTGGGACCCTACGAGGAAGGTGGCGACTTCCAGGACAAGGGGCTGAGCGGCCCGCGCCGCTTCCTCGACAAGGTCTGGGAGCTGGTGGAGCAGACCGAGCGGCGCACCCTCGTCGGCGAGGAAGTGCAGCACGCCATCGTGGTCAAGTGGCACCAGACCAAGAAGCGGGTGACGACGGGGCTGGAGACGCTCTCCTATAACACGGCGATCGCCGCGCTGATGGAGCTGCTCAACGCCTTGCGCGCCTGCAACTGCAGCGAGCGGCGGATCGTGAAGGAGTTCGTGATCATGCTGGCGCCCTTCGTGCCACACTTCGCGGAGGAATGCTGGGAGCGGCTCGGCGCGAAAACGACGGTGTTTGCGGCGAAATGGCCCGATTGGGACGAGCGACTCACGGTCGAGCAGGAGATCGAGGTGCCGGTGCAGGTGAACGGCAAGACCCGCTCGCGGGTGCGGGTGCCGCGCGGTTCGGACGAGGAGCTTGTCGTGGCCGCCGCGCTGCGGGATCCCGCAGTGCAGAAATTCACCGAGGGGAAAGCCACCGGCAAGGTGGTGTACGTCAAGGACCGCTTGCTGAATCTCGTCGTCGGATAGGCTTCTTTCGTGGGCTCGGCCTGGCTCGGCGAGCGGTGCGGCTGACCCAAGCGGACTCCCCCGCCACTGAGGCGCTCGCTTGGGCCCCGCAGCCGCTCGCCGGCCGCGGCCGAGCCACAGAATGAGTGCGGCAGCAAGGGCTTACTGCTCGTGCTCGTGCTGCATCCGCTCGTGCAGAGCCTTGAGCTTGTCGTGCTGTTCCGGAGTCAGCGCATTCCTGATCCGGATGAGGAGCTGGAGCTGTTTCCGCTTGATCTCCCGCTCGAGTGCCAGCACGCGGTCTACGGCGGCGAGGGCTGCCGCCTCATCCACTTTCGGCTCGCCGATCAGCTTGCCCAGCTCCTGACTGCGGTCCGCCATCTGGAGCTGAAGATCGAGCAGGTCCCCCTGGGCATTCTTGATCGCACTCACGATCGTAGTGCGCTGCGCGGGCTGGAGGTCCAGGTCCTGAGCATGCTGGAGCACCAGCTCGGGAGCAAAGAGCAGGTGGGCGAGCGGATCGTGCCCGCCCGGCTGGTGCGGGTGCTGGCCCGGAAGCTGAGCCGCCGCCGGCGTGACCGCGAGCGTGGCGAGGAGCAGGGCGGCGAACGAGGGTCTCATAGATCTGGACTCCTGACGGTGGAAGTTGGGCCGAGGGGCGCGCCCGGATCGAACGCGCCAAGCGGGGAACCCTCCGGCGAAACGCCGGGCGCGGGACTCCTGGAGGGAAGGCCGACAAGAGGCAGCGCAAGCAGCGCGTCGGTAGGACTGCGCCATTCCATGACTTGCCGGGCGAGCTGCAGCTCGCGGTGTTCGACGCCGGCTCGCCAGAGCCGGGCGCCGGCGACGAGCAGCACGGCTGCCGCCGCGGCACCGGCCGCGAGGAGCAGGCTGTGGAGCGGCCGGGGACGCGGCGGGCCCGCCCGATTCCGGATCGCAAGGAAGGAAGGCGTCCGACTCGCCTCAACTTCACGCTGAGCCCGGAAGAGCTCGCGCAGCTCGCGGTCGGCGCGCGGATCGCTCACCGAAGATCCTCTCCTTGAAGCAAGTCGCGGAGCTTCGCCTTCCCGCGCTCGTAATGGGTGCGCGCGGTGCCGACCGGCATTCCCAGCACCAAGGCCGCTTCCTGCACGCTCAGCTCCTGATAGAAGACCAAGTGCAGTATTTCCCGCTGCCGCTTCGATAGGCGCTCCAGGGCGTTCCCGATGCGCTCGGACTGCTCGCGCTCGGCCAGGGTGACGGCAGGACTGTTCTCGGATCCGGAGCCGCTGGTTTCTCCGGCGACCCGGCGCCGGAGTAGTACGAGCCTGAGCCAGCCGCGACGCCGCTGTTCTTGCGCCGTACGTCGGACCACGCCGAAAAGCCAGGTCCGGAAGCTTGACCTGCCAGCGAACCTCGCCCGGCCGGTGAGGATCCGCTCATAAGCGGAGTGAAGCGCATCTTCGGCATCTTCCCGCCGTCCTTTGCAGCAGCGCAGGGCCCAGGCAAAGGCATCCGGATGCTCTCGTTCCAGCCCGGCCTCGAGCTCGCCACGTTCCATTCGCTCCCCGTGTCCAGTATGAGTGTCCCGGGAGGGCCAGTCATAGGACAGGACCTCCGGGTCACGAGGTACCCAGCGTGTTCTCGCGTGCGGACGCCGCGGGGGGAACAACCGAGGAGAGCGTGGCTGCGGCGGTGACTACTCCACTTTGAACAACGCCTGCATCCCCGCGATCAGGTGCGGCGCCACGTGGCAGTGGAAGAGCCAGGTGCCGGGGTTGTCGGGAACCATGTCGGCGATCTTCATCTCCATGGCGATGAGCGGGGCGACGTCGGTCCGCATCCCGTTCTCGATCGCCGTCTGGCCATGCCAGTGCGGGGCATGCATCTCGAATCCCGTGAGCGCGAAGAGATACCAACGAACCCGTTCGCCGCGCTTGACCGTGAGGCCCGGCAGGTTGCCGAACGAGAGCCCGTTCATGGTCTCCCGGAGGTTGGCCACGTAGAAGGGGTCGGCGAAGGTCGGCAGCGGGGGCACCTGCTTCGGGTCCAGCTTGGCGAGCTGAAAACTCTCGTTCTTGAACCAGCTCAGGTTCTCGTCGAACTCCGCGAACATCACCACCAGCTCGCGATCCACGTCGATCGGCGTCCCATCCGCCTTCGCCTTCCCGCGCGCGACCACGAGCAGCGGACCGATCAGACCCGCATTGACGTCCTGCACCTCATCGGTATGCGAGTGATACATCCACATCACCGAGCTGCCTTCGTGGGGGCCGGGCCCCGCTCGCTCGGGAATCGGCCAGAGATAGACGTGCGTGCCGCCCGGAGGGACGCCGTCGTCGGCCTTGTCCTTGCCGGAGGTTCCGTCAGCATAACCCGCACCCTCCGAATCCTTATTGTAGATCACGCCGTGCGGGTGCATGCTGTAGGGGTGGGTGCCCTTGTTGCGGAAGACGACCCGGATGGTATCACCGACCGTGCCCCGGAGCAGCGGCCCCAGAATTCCCAGGTGGGCCCATTCGGCCGCCCGCGGCTTCAGCGTCGTGAAGGTGCTATCGGTGTACTCGTGGTAGACGGCCTTCTTGTAAACCCGCCCGACTCGGTCCGGCCGGTGTTCGACGAATTCCTTGTCGAGCGGACTCCACGCCGCGCCGCTGATCCGGTTGGTATCGCCCGGCGCGTAGTCCCACAACACTTCATCGGCCGCGACATAGTAGGTATGGGTCGTGCCTCCGTTGGCGGGAGCCGCGGCGCAGCGCGTCAGCAAGAGCGCCAGGAGGACCGCGCGCCCGGCGCGGCAGGACAACAGGTTCATGGTGGACTCCCAGAAATGGCAGGAAGGATCTCCAATCTACGAGACTTTGTCAGCCTGTCTACCGTAGCGATATACTACGCCTCCATGGAACTCCGCCGCGCCACGCTGGCCAACTTGCCGGCCCTGGTTCCGCTCTTCGACGCCTACCGCCAGTTCTACGGGCAGCCATCCGACCCGGCTCGGGCAGAACGGTTCCTGCGCGAGCGCCTGGAGCTCGGCGAGTCGGTCATTTTCCTGGCGCTCGAAGACAGCACTCCCGCGGGCTTCGTCCAGCTCTATCCCTCCTTCTGGTCGGTGGCCGCCTGCCGAGCCTGGATCCTGAATGATCTGTTCGTGGCTCCGGAGTTTCGGGGACGCGGCATCGCCCGCGCGCTGCTCGAGCATGCGCGGCTCCACGCCGAGTCTACCGGGGCGCGAGGAATGTCGCTCGCCACCCAGCACAGCAACAGCGCGGCGCAACGGCTCTACGAATCGCTGCATTGGCAGCCGGATCGGGAGTTCCTTCACTACGAGCTCGAGCTGCCTCCACCATGAGGCGCTGGTGCTGGTCGCTGCTCCTGCTGAGCAACGCGCTCACCGCGCAAGAGCGGGTTCGTGCCAGGGCCATCGGCGTAGCTCCCGGGATCTATCAGCCGGGCCCGCACGATGCGATCAGCGATGTGCCCGGGGTCCGGATCGGCCACGCCACGGTGCTGGCCGGCGATTCGGTGCACACCGGCATCACCGCCATCCTCCCGCACGGCGGCAATCTCTTTCTCGACCGGGTGCCGGCGGCGGTGGTCGTGGGCAACGGGTTCGGCAAATTGCTCGGCTCGACCCAGGTCGACGAGCTGGGCGAGCTGGAGTCCCCCATCCTGCTCACCTGCACGCTCTGCGTCTGGAAAGCCGCCGATGCCCTGGTCGCCTGGATGCTGGAGCAACCAGGCATGGAAGGCATCCGCTCGATTAACCCGCTGGTGGCGGAGACCAACGACGGTTTCCTGAGCGCGATCCGCTCCCGCCCCATCACGGCCGAGCAGGTGCGCGCCGCACTCGCCGCCGCGGACACCGGCGCAGTGGCCGAGGGAAGCGTGGGCGCGGGCGCGGGCACGGTGGCCTACGGGTGGAAGGGCGGCATCGGCACCGCGTCCCGCGTGGCGGGCGCGAGCGGCTTCACGCTGGGCGTGCTGGTGCAGGCCAATCACGGCGGCGAGCTCAGCATCCTCGGCGTGCCGGTGGGGCGCGCGCTCGCGCGAAACGGAGTAACCCGCGGCGTCCGGGGGGGGCGCGAAGGCGACGGCTCGATCATCATCGTCGTCGCCACCGACGCCCCGCTCTCCGAGCGCAACCTGCGCCGCCTGGCGCAGCGCGCGCTGCTGGGCCTGGGACGCACCGGCTCGCCGGCGCAGAACGGCTCAGGCGATTACGTGATCGCCTTCTCGACCAGCCCACTGGTGCGCCGAGCCCGCAATGCCGCGCGGCTCAGCACGACCGAGCTCGGCAACGAGGAGATGAATCCGCTCTTCCAGGCCGCGGTGGAAGGGACGGAAGAGGCGATCTACAATGCGCTGTTCATGGCGACCAGCGTGGAGAGCAACGGCAATCGCGTCGAAGCGATTCCCCTCGACGAGGTGCGCCAGCTGCTGGCGCGGGTGCTGGTGAAGCCGTAAGACGGCTGTGGGCTGCGGGTACGGCGCAGTTTATGCCGAGACGACCGGGAAGCTAAGCGAGCCGGCAAGAGACCCGGGCTGAGGGAGAGGAAGCAAGAACATGCACCACCGCGCGTTGCCGCTATTGCTGCTCCTCGCAATCGGATGCGAGGGCAAACTCATTGACTCGAATCTTCCCGGGACCAATCAGCCGCCCACGACGAACGCCGCGCTCGCCTTCCGCTTCGGCGGAACGGGCTCGGAGCTCATCGCGGACATGGTCACGGATCCCGCCGGCAATATCTATCTCGCGGGTACCTTCACGGGAGCGCCCGACTTCGACCCGGACAGCGGCGTCACGGTGCTGAACAGCCTGGGCGGCTCGGACGGGTTTCTCGCGAAGTATTCCGCCGGGGGGGCGCTGGGCTGGGCCGTGAGCATCAGCGGCAGCAACACCGAAACGGTGACCTCGCTCGCGCGGGATGGGACCGGGAACCTATACGTCGGGGGCGGCTTCGCAGGCTCCACGGATTTCGATCCGGGGTCAGGCGTGCAGGTGCTGAACAGCGTCGGCGGCGAGGATGGCTTCGTCGCGAAGTACTCACCCAGCGGTGCCCTGGTGTGGGCGCGCCGCTTCGGCGGGCCCAATGGCGACGAAGTGGTGAGCCTGGCGGCCGACCCGGCGGGCAATGTGTACGCGGTGGGGAGCTTCTCCGGGCAGGCCAATGCGCTGCCCGCCGCGGGGCCGACCATTCTCAGCGACGGAACGCCGAATGACGGTTTCGTGCTGGCACTCGATCCCGCGGGAACGGTACGCTGGGCCATTCCGCTCGGGGGGAATCAGGACGATGCGGCGCGCGCGGTGGCGCTGGCGAACAGCGGCAACCTGGTGGTGGCGGGAACTTTCCACGGCAGCGCGGATTTTTCCCGCAACGGCTCGCCGAACCGGCTGGTCGCGCTGGGAGGCGCCGACGCATTTCTCGCGACGTACTCAGCGCTGGGCGTGCTGCAATGGGTGCGCGGCATCGGAGGGCTCGGCGAGGAAACGGTTGCGGCCGCGGGGCTGTCGCTCGATGCTCAGGACGGGGCCGCGCTGCTCGGCTCGTTTTCCGGCGCGGCCGACTTCGATCCGGGACCGGGCACCGCCAGCAGAAACAGCATCAGCGGGGCCGACGTGTTCGTGGCACGCTACGATGCCGGCGGCAATTTCAGCTCGGTGGTGACGCTCGGCGGGTTAGGTGTCGTGACGGGCGTGCGGGTGCTGGCTGACCTCGACGGCAGCGCGCTGCTGACCGGGTGGTTCAGCGGGGCGATCGATTTCGACCCCGGCACGGGGGTGCACAGCCTCACCAGCCTGGGCCTGAACGGTGCGACCGATGCCTTCGTCGCGCGCTACTCGGCTGCCGGGAGCTTTCTCTGGGTGAGCCGCTTCGGCGAGTCGACCACCGTCGGCGATCGCTCCAACAGTGGCAGCGCCCTCGCTCTGGATCCGACCGATAAGCCGCTGGTAGCCGGGAGATTCTTCGGCTCACCCGACTTCGATCCGGGAAGCTCCGCGCTGCGGCTCAGCAGCCTCGGCGCGGCCGATGGCTTCGTCGTGAAGCTCACGGCCGGCGGCGCCCTGGCGACCACGCCCTGAGCTCACTCCGGCGCAATCCGGAAAACGATGCGCTGCAGAGTGCGCTGCCGCACCGGCTTTCCCCGTACGCGCGCCGGACGAAAGAGCGAGCGCTGGATGGTTTCGAGCGCGGCGGGGTCGAACCCGGGGGCGGAACGCTCGACGACCCGCAGCGACGCAGCCTCCGGATGGCCCGTGGTATCAATGATGAACTCGAGCAGCACCCTTCCCTCGACTCCCGCCTGCTGGAGCACCGGAGGATAACGCGGCGACGGCTGCCGGATGACGGCGGCCGGCTGATCGACTTCGGCTGCGGCTAACACGCGGCCAGCGGCGAGTGAGTCGGTCCCGCCCGGCGCGCCGGGCTCCCGGCCGGCGAAGCGCCGCAGCAGGGAAGGATCGAGCGCGCGCTCGAGGGAAATCGGCGGGATCCCAGCCGGAACGTTGAGCGGCGCGGAGAGCTCCGAGGTTCGGAACCGAACGGCGAGCAGAACGGCGGCCGGGTCGGCCGGGCCGACGGGGTCCGGAAGCGCAGGATCCGCGCGCGGCGGCGGGTCGTAGAAGGAAATCAACTCGATTGCGCGTGACACCGTAAGCTCGTCGCCGGCCGTCGCGTGCACTGCGGCGAGCAGGACGATGCCGTGCACGGCGACAGCCAGCAGTGCCCGTCCCGGCTCGAGGCGGCGGGGAGCAGCAGAGAACAGCAGTGTTTCCAGCATGGGCGCGCTCCGAAAGAGGCTCTCCCAATCAAAGGAGGCTACCTTTCTTCCCGCTCTCCAGCTCGATGACAAACCCATGAATCGCCGGTGAGAAAACGCCATGTTTCCACTCCTGCTTGCCATCCTGACCGCTACCCCCCGCCTAGCCGCTCCAGCCAGCGGCGACCAGCCCCTGGTCGTCAGCACGGCCTGGCTGGCCGACCATCTGCACGACAAGGGCCTGGTGATCTTTCAGATTGGCGATCGCGCGTCGCGGCCCAGCTACGACGCGGGTCACATCCCGGGCGCGCAATTCCTGAGTCCCGGCACGGAATTCTCCACACCCCGAGTCGAAGGAGCGCTGGCGCTCGAGCTCCCTCCGGTGGCAGTGCTCGACTCGGTGCTCGAGGCCCGCGGGGTCTCCGACGACTCCCGGATCGTGCTCTATGCCGCACAGCAGTATTTCTCGCCGACGGCGCGGGCGCTCTTCACGCTCGAATACCTGGGGCTTCGGGGCAGGGTATCGATTCTCGACGGCGGACTGGAGGCCTGGAAGGCGGAAGGGCGCGGGTTATCGACCGCGGAGCCGCAGCCGATCCGAGGGAGCTTCACTCCCCATCCCCGCTCCGAGCTGGTCGTCGATGCCGGCTTCGTGAACGAGCATCTTGCCGACCGCGCGATTCGCATCGTGGACGCGAGGGACACGTCGTTCTATAACGGCCGAGACACTCGCCAGGGCCGCAATGGGCACATTCCGGGAGCCGTAAGCATTCCTTTTTCGACTATCGTCGATTCCAGCGGAAAGTTCCGGGAGCCCGTGCAACTGCGAGCGCAGTTCGCGGAGGCAGGGGTGCGGGACGGGCAAACAGTCGTCACCTACTGTCATATCGGCCAGCAGGCGAGCCTGGTCTGGTTCGCCGCGCGCCTGCTCGGCTTCAACGCGAAGCTGTACGACGGATCGTTTCAGGATTGGGCGGGGCGCAAGGAGCTTCCCGTGGAAGGGGGAAGGCCAGAGTAGAAAAGCGTGACCGGTTACCAGTGACCGGTGAACGGTCACTGC
>DASYPD010000173.1:0-13320 GCA_036007005.1 Gemmatimonadales bacterium | reverse complement strand
CCAGCACCGCCAGGGTGTAGAAGGGCCAGATGCCCAGGATGAACTTGTCCGCGAGCTGCTGGAAGTTGTTGAACAGCACGTAGACCACGCCGAGACCGGTGGCCAGGAAGATGGCGGTCGAAGGGCTTTGAAACCTCGGAGAGACCCGCGCGATGCCCTTGAAGAAGAGGCCCCGATCGGCCATGCCGAAAAAGATCCGCGGGCTCGCCATCATGGTGCCGTTCACGCTGCTGAAGGTCGAGATCATCACCACCACCGCGATGATTCGCGCTCCCAGGGCGCCGAGCGCCGGGATGCGCTCGGCGGCGGTGGCGGCGATCAGTCCGGATTGCGCCAGCTCGGGCAGCGGAACCAGATAGATGTAGGCCAGGTTGACCAGCAGGTAGATCGCGATGATGGCGAGGGTACCGAGAATGAGGGCCCGCGGGAGCGTACGGCCCGGATCCTTGACCTCGCCGCTCATGAAGGAGAGATCCGCCCAGCCATCGTAGGCCCACATGACGGGGACGAGTGCGGTCGCCAGCGCCGAAAGGGAGATCGCTCCCGCCCAGAGCGGCGAGAAGTTGCCGGCGGAGCCGGTCGGTGCGGTGAAGGCAAGAATCACCAAGCCGACCAGGGCGAGATATTTGATCCCGGTGGCCAGATTATTGACCAGCGCGGCCCGCTTCACCCCGATCCAATTCAAGAGCCCGATCAGGCCAATGAGCCCGGCGGCCACCCAGTGTACCTGCGCCGCGCTTAGCGGAACAAACTTGCCGAGGTACTCGGCGAAGATGGTGGAGATCGCCCCGAGCGCCGAAGCCCGGATGATCGCCAACTGGGACCAGCCGAAGAGAAACGCCGGCAGCGCACCGAGCCCCTCTTCCAGGTAAGCCAGAATGCCGCCGCTGCGCGGGTAGAGCGCCGCCAGCTCCCCCAGCGTCAAGGCGCCGAACAGCGCGAGCATCCCGCCGAGAACCCAGACGAGAAGGAAGGGACCGGGGAGGGGGAGCGACCGGGCCACGGTCGCGGGAACCCGAAAGATCCCGCTGCCGATCGTAATCCCGATCAGCACCATGATCGCAGGGAAGAGTCCTACCGTCCTCGGAAGCCGCTCACCCCACTTGTCGCGCGCGGAGGGACTGGTCACTGGACTCCAGGGGGCAGGGGACGCTGGGCAGGGAGCAGTAGCGTGAAGGGTATAGGGAAGGTCGGAAGGTCGGAAGGTCGGAAGGAAACTACCGACCGTCCGACCCTCCGACCTTCCGACCTTCCGACGGTAGTATCAGCTCCCGCTGGATCTCCGCCGGCGTAACGATGGGCCCCTGCTCCCCCCAGTACACATTCACCTCGCTGCGCACCCCGAATTCATTGGGCAAGTAGATCCCCGGCTCGACCGAGAAGCCGCAGCCGGGCAGGATCTTGCGATCATCCCGGGTTTCGTAGTCATCCAGGTGCGGGCCCGAGCCGTGCAGGTCCTGATCGATCGAGTGACCGGTGCGATGCACGAAGAACGCGCCGAAGCCGGCCTTTTCGATGACATCGCGCGCCGCGCGATCGACTTGATACCCGGCGAGCTGCTCGCCTGCGGTGCCGGCCTTCCGGATCAGCTCGAGCGCTGCGTCGCGGGCGTCCCGTACTGCGGTCCACACGGCGTGTACCCGCTCATTGGGGCGCGGCCCGCTGAAACCCATCCAGGTCTGATCGGCGGAGATCGCCCCGGGATAGCGACCGAACAGGTCGAGCAGCACGACCTGCTCCCGCTCCAGCGTCAGGTCTTTGCCAGCGACGGGCTCGTAATGCGGATTCCCCGAGTTCACCCCGAAGCCCACAATCGGAGGATGGTCGGGGACGAGGCCTTCCGCTTCCATCGCGCCGACCACGCGCTGCAGCAAGGCCGACTCGCTGAGCCCGTTGTCCCCCTGGCTCACCGCGAACGCCAGGGCCTCCCTCGCGATGCGGGCCAGCGCCTCGGCAGCCTTTTGGTGCAACGCGAGCTCTTGCGGACTCCACCTGGCGGCGAAGCGGGTGACCAGCGGAGCACTGGACACCACCTTGCCGCCTAGGGATTGGATCAGCTCGACGACCCCGAAGGGCACCCGGTCGAGGTAGGGCACCCCGTCCTGGGGCGAGATCTCCATGGCCACGGTCTTGCCGGCGACCAGCTTGCCCAGCGCGGCGTGCAGCTCTTCCCAGCGCGCATAGGGCTCGACCCGGCCGGGAAAGTCGGCGAGCGGCTGCAGCTCGATCTTGTGGGCGACGGCGACCGGCTCGCCGAGCGGAGTGAGCAGCACGAAGAGGCGACGCGATCCTAACCCGCCCAGGGCGAGAAAGCGGTTGGCCACGGGGTTGTGACCCTGGAAGTCGAACAGCAGCCAGCCGTCCGCGCCGCAGCTCGCCAGGGCGGCGCCGAGGGCTTCTCGATCTGCGTTGCTCAACGCCTTCATTCGTAACCTCCCGCTTCCGCTCCCCGCCAGGTGCACTCCGCATCTCCCCGGCCAAGGCAGCGCTCGTGGACCATGGCGCCCTCGAAGCCGCTCGTCACCCGGAGCAGCTCGGCGAGGATCGCGCTGTAGAAGTAGCAGCCCGTGCCCGGAAACCCGGCCTGCGTCGCCATGGATTCCGCCAGGTGGACCTCGGGGTTTGGGCGGCCTTCCCGCAGCTCCAACTCGACGCCCAGGAGTCCCCGGGCCAAGCTGGCCGCGGCGCGCGCACCCAGCCTTTTCCTGAGCGGCCGCGGACTCATCCGCAACAGGAAGCGGGCTCCGATCCCACCGGCCCGCGCGGCGTAACGCGCGGCCCGGCGGCCGGCGTCGGCGTAGACCAGTGCCGCATCCGGCCGCCGTCCGATGAGCCGGAAGATCTGAATCACTTCATCGGCGGGAACCATGCCGCTGCTCAGCGCGCTTTCGCGGTAGCGCTCGATCTGTTGCGCCACCGTCGTGCTGAGCCCCAGCCGCTTGGAAATCATTTCTCCCGCCAGCTCATTGAGCCCGTCGTCGAGCGGCGTATCGAGATTCCGGATCGCCTCGAGCAGGCTTTGCGGGATGAGGGAATGAACGCTGTCCGATGGAGTCACGCCGCGGCAACTTAGCGAGTCGCCCCGGGGCAGGTAAGGGTGCTTACATTGCCGGGAATGAGCCCGGCTCCGGCCCTCGGAATTGCGCTCGCTGCCGCGTTGCTCGCCTGGTTCGCACGCGCCGTCACGGCAGGCGGAGCGATCGCCGCCACGGCGGTCGGCGCCACGCTTCTTTGGGCGACTGGATGGCCGGGCGGACTGGTGCTCGCGGCATTCTTTCTCCCGAGCACGCTGATCGGCAGGCTGGCAGGGCGGCGACCCTCTGCGAGCGATGCGCGCGGAGAGCGCCGCGATCAAGTCCAGGTGTTGGCCAATGGCGCTGCGGCCGCGGCGTTTGCCTGCGCCGAGCGAAGCGCACCCGGGCTCGGGCTTTGGATGCTGACCGGTGCCCTGGCCACGGCTTCGGCAGACACCTGGGCCACCTCCGTGGGCGCGTTGAGCCCACGCGATCCCCGCGCTCTGTTGAGCGGTGACCGGGTGCCGCGTGGAACCAGCGGCGGCGTCTCAATCAGCGGAACCGCAGGCGGAATTGCCGGTGCGCTTCTGGTGGCGGGAGTGGCGGCTCTGGCCGGCCGCGATCGCCTACTTTTCGTGGTCGGGGCTCTCCTCGGCACGGCCGGCATGCTGCTCGATTCCCTGCTCGGGGCCAGTATCCAGGCGCGCTTCAGGTGTCCGGTGTGCAACACACCGAGCGAGCGCCGCCGACACCGCTGTGACACCCGGACGGAACTGGTAGGAGGCTGCCGATGGCTCGACAACGATGGCGTGAACGCAGTCGCGACGTTGGCGGGCGGCCTGGCGGCGGCGGTGGCCTGGACCCTCCGATGAGGGACTTTCCCTCGTGACCGAGCCTCGCTATGACGTGGTCATCGCCGGCGCCGGCCCCGCGGGCGCCGCGACTGCGTACCGTCTCGCGCGCGCCGGGCTCCGTGTTGTTGCCGTAGATCGCGCCGAATTCCCGCGCGACAAGGCATGCTCCGAGTACATGAGCCCTGAAGGAGTGCGCCACCTGGCCGCGCTCGGCGTGCTCGCGCGGGTGGAGCGGGAAGGCGGGCAGCCCATCCGCGGAACCACGGTCCACGCACCCCGCGGCTCCAGCCTCACGGGACTCTTTGCCCGCGCGGGCACGCCCTTTCGCCCTACGGGCCTCTCGGTACCGCGGCGGATACTCGACCATGCGCTGTTCGACGCGGCACGCGACGCCGGAGCCGAGCTGCTCCAGCGGACCACGGTGCTGGGCGTGCTGCGGGATGGGGCCGGAGTGAGTGGTCTCGTGGTACGGGACGGCCGGGGCCTCCCGCGCGAGCTGCGCGGTCGCTTGACCGTCGGCGCCGATGGCCTGCGTTCCTCGGTCGCACGCGCCATCGGCTCTCCGCGAAGCGGCTCGCTGCGGCGCTATGCCCTGGTCGCTCATGTGGCCGGGGTGAGCGGGCTCCGGGATACCGCGGAGCTGCACGTCGGCGCCCGTGGCTATGTGGGACTCAATCCTCTCGGCGGTGACGTCGCGAACGTCGCCCTCGTCCTGCCGCAGGAGCTGGTCCGCGGAGCGCGCGGGCGCGTGCGGCAGTTTTTCTTCGAGCAGCTGGCACGCTTTCCCGGAGTCCGGAACCGGGTCCCGCCAAGCGGGATGGTGCGGGAGCTCCTGGTAACGGGGCCCTTCGCGGCCTGGTCCGCCCGAGTGGCCACCGCAGGCGCACTGCTGGTCGGTGACGCGGCCGATTTCTTCGATCCCTTTACCGGAGAAGGCATCTGCGCGGCGCTGCGTGGCGCGGAGCTCATCGAGACTACCGTGCTGGAGCCGCTCTCCCGGCCCCAGACGCTCTCGGTTGCCGCCCTGCGCCCCTATGTCCGGGCCCGGCGCCGCGCCTTTCTCGGCAAATGGGCGATCGAGCGCGCCATCGGCTACGCCATGCTCGCGCCGGCGCTGTTCGATCGCGCGGTTGCGCGCCTCGAGCGCCACGGCCTGGCGCACACGCTCATCGGCGTCACCGGTGATTTCGTGCCGCCGAGCGCGGTCCTCAATCCGGCCTTTCTCTCCCGGGTGATGTTCTGATGCCCTACCACGATGTCGATCCAGCCGAGTTCCGTCAGCTCTGCGGCCACTTTGCGACCGGCGTGGTCATCATCACCGCTTCCGACCAAGCGGGCGGGCCAGCGGGGATGACGGCCAATAGCCTTGCTTCGGTTTCGCTAACCCCGCCGCTCGTCTCGGTAAACGTGGATCATGCCGCAGAATTCCATCCGGTCATGCAGCGGGCAGAAGGGTACGTCTTCAACGTGCTCGAGAGCGGCCAGGAAGCGCTCTCCCGCCGCTTTGCCGGCAACGTGGCGCAGCGCTTCGACGGAGTCGGCTATCACGTCGATGACCGCGGCTTCATTCTGCTCGATGGCACAGTTGCCGCCATCGCCTGTGTTCCTCACACGAGCTTCGAGGCGGGAGACCACACGATTTTCATTGGGCGCGTCATCGGGGGCAGCGTGGCGCCCGGACGGCCGCTCCTCTATTACCGCGGCGGCTACATGACGCCGGGTCGCGCATGACGACGTTGGAGCCGGCCGCGCTGGGCTGCGAGCTGCTCGACGATCCGGCCGCGGCTCCAGCACTGGTATGCGAGTCCTTGCGCAACATCGCACGCGCCAACCGCTGGTTCGGAGGCGCCGCGGCGGTGCGCTACGGCCTCGAGCGCGCTCTGCCGGCGAGCGGAGCAGCTCGGCCGCTGACCTTGCTCGATGTCGGCACCGGTCTGGGTGATCTCCCTCGCATGGCAGTGGCCTGGGCCCGGGGACGGGGAGTGGCTCTGCGTCCGTTGGGTCTCGAGCGTCATGGAGCTGCGGCGCGGCTTGCCCGTGCAAGCGGACTCGCCGCCCTGGTCGGCGACGGCGGCGCGCTGCCGTTTCGAAGCCGCAGCGTCGATCTCGTCTTGTTGAGCCAGGTTGCCCACCACTTTGCGCCGGAAGCCATCGTGCGACTGCTGCGCGAATGTGGCCGAGTGGCCCGGCACGCCGTGATTGTGGCGGACTTGCGGCGCTCCCTCTTTGCAGCGCTCGGATTCCGCGTCGCCGGTACTCTGCTGCGATTCAACCCCGACACCGTACGCGACGGAGTGACCTCACTGCGGCGTGGCTTTACGGCGGCCTCGCTCGGCGCACTGCTCGCCGAGGCCGGTGTCCCCGCGGAGGTGGCGCGCCGTCCCGGTGCCCGGCTGGTCGCGGTGTGGCGCTTGGGTACCTGATGCGCACCCGAGACACCCGGTGGATTGCCGCTCCCCCCGATCGGGTCTTTCGCCACGCCGCGGACGTCGAGGCCTGGCCCCGGATTCTTCCCCATTACCGCTGGGTGCGGATGCGGGAGCGCGCTCCCGATGGCGGAGGCCTGGTGGAGATGGCGGCCTGGCGGCCCTTCGGTCCGCTGCGCTGGCCGGCCTGGTGGCTCTCCGAAATGCGGGTGAATCCGGCTCGCCGCGAGGTGCGCTATCGCCACGTCCAGGGCGTCACCAGCGGGATGGATGTGCTCTGGAGCGTGGTGCCAGAGGGATCCGGTTCGCGCGCGACAATCCTTCACGAATGGGCGGGACCGCCGTGGTCCGTGTTGCGGCGCCCGGCGGCCGAATGGGTCATTGGTCCGGTCTTTGTCCATGGCATCGCGGCGCGGACCCTCGCCGGGATCGCGCACGCCGCGGAGGCGCGCGATGAGTGAGCGCCGCGTGGCCATAACCGGGATCGGACCGGTGACGCCGATCGGCATCGGCGTCGAGCCCTTCTGGGAGGGGTTGCGTTCGGCCCGTTCGGTCGTGCACACGGTGACGCGCTTTGACCCGACGCCTTTCCGCAGCCATGTCGCCGCGGAGGTGGAGGGCTTCAACCCGGGTGACTACATGGATCCGCGCCGCGCCAAGCGGCTGGATCGCTGCTCGCACTTTTCCCTGGCCGCCGCACGACTCGCCCTGACCGACGCCGGGATCGAGCTCACTCGGGAGGATCCTGACCGGGTAGGTGCCATGATGGGCACCGCGCTGGGAGGCGTCGCGTTCGCCGAGCAGGAACACGGCAAGTATCTGGCGGGTGGGATCCGCGACGTCGAACCCGGGCTCGCTTTGACCGTGTTCGTCGGCGCCTCGAGCTGCAACCTCGCTATCGAGCTGGGCATCTCGGGCCCCAATATCACCAACGGGATGAGCTGCGCCTCGGGGGCGATCGCCATCGGCGAGGCGGTGCGCACCATCAAGCGGGGTGAGGCGGATGTGATGCTCGCGGGCGGCGCTGAAGCCCCCCTCTCGCCGCTCACCTACGGGGCGTTCGCCATCATCCGGGCGATGTCCGCGCGCAACGAAGACCCGGCGACGGCGAGCCGCCCGTTCGATCGCCATCGCGATGGCTTCGTCATGTCCGAGGGCGCGGCGGTGTTGCTGCTCGAGGAGCGGGAACGCGCGCTGGCGCGGGGCGCCAAGGTCTATGCGGAGATCGTGGGCTACGGTTTGACCAATGACGCCCACCACATGACGGCGCCACGACCCGATGGCCGCCAGGCCTCCCGCGCCATGCAGACCGCACTGCAGACCGCGGGCGTGCCGGCGGAGGCAGTAGGGTATGTCAACGCGCACGGCTCCTCCACGCCGCTCAACGATCCCATCGAGGCGCTCGCGCTTCGCCAGGTGCTCGGCCGCCATGCCGAGCGTGTCCCGATCAGCGGGACCAAGGGGTATTATGGCCACGCGCTGGGGGCGAGCGGCGCCATCGAGGCCGCGATCTGCGCCTTGGCCAGCCGCCGCGGCTGGCTGCCCCCGAGCGTAAACCTGCAGGAACCCGACCTTGCCTGTGAGCTCGACTACGTCCGGGGAGCCGGAGCGAGCATGCAGCCGGAATACCTGATGAGCAATTCGTTCGGATTCGGGGGAATCAACGCGACTCTCGTCTTCAAGTCAGGGAACTAGGGAGTTAGGGAGCTGGGGACTTGAATCCTCAGATCCCCGAGCGGCCGCCCCGCCAGGAAATCGAGCATGCGCTCCACGATCATCGGCGAGCCCACCACGAGCGGATTCCCATGTCGCGCACCGACGAGAATAAGGTGTTGTCCCCGCGAGAGGCCTTGCAGCACCGCAACCGCATTTTCCATCGGGGTCGTCTCGTCGAGCGTGCCGCTGATGAGCAGCGTCGGAACGTCCGACCGGACCGGCTGCCGGAACCCCTCGCCCAAGTCCGCCACCCCCCAGACGTCACAGCTCGCTTCCACGAGGTTCGGGGTTGGTGCCAGCACCGATTGAGAGGCTTCACGTGTCATCCGCTGCCGTCGCATGGCGCTGCTGCCGGACGCGCAGGAGGTCGCGTAGGCCATTGCGGAGCCGATCGAGCGGGCTGCATGATCGCGCAGGATGAATGGGGCTGCGGCGCCCAGCTCGCCCTGCCCCGCGGCGGAGAGCAATGCCGGGACGGTTGCCCGGCGGAGGGGGTCACCTAGCGCGCCGCTGACGAAGCTCAGGAAGTCGTAGCCGCCGATCGTCAACGAAGCGCTATCCCCTTCCCAGCGACCTCCCAGGGAGCCTGGCCCCGGCAGCCGCACCACCACAGGGTGGGAATCGAGTTTGGCAAGCACCGAACGAAATTCGGAGGTCAGGCCAAGGCCCGAGATCGTGTCGAATCGGAGGTCGATCGCACTCGGCAACGGCCAGGTGTCGTCGGGACCGATGACTCCGGCGAGGATTGCACGTGAGGCCAGCGTCGGATGGCGGCGCAGCGTGACCAGACCGAGCTGGCTGCCGTAGCTGACTCCCCACAGCACCACTTGCCGGGCGCCGAGCGCTTGGCGGAGTGCCTCGATATCGTCGGCGCTCTCCAGGATGTTATATCCGGCGAGATCCGCACCCCGGCGCCGCCAATAGGCCGCGCAGCTCGCCGCCGCCACTCGAAACCGACTGGCGACTTGCTCACGGGTGAGCGGGAAGTCGTTCGGGAAGCCGACTCGCTCCGGACAGGCAAGATTAGGACTCGATAATCCGGTCCCGCGTTGCTCCAGCGCGATGACATCGCCGGCACGCCGGAGTGCCATAAAGGCCGGAAATCGGACTCCGCGCGCATGCTCAATCGCGGAGGCGCCCGGGCCCCCGGCCAGGTAGATGATCGGGTCGCCTGGACGCGACGCCGTGGAGCGAAAGCGGAGTACGGCCAGCCGGATCATCCGGCTGCCTGTCCGTTTTCGGTTTTCGGGAACACTCAGATAGGCCAGCTCGGCTGGAACCCGCTTGCCCCGAGAGTTCTCGAACTGGTAGGCCGTGAAGCGCAGGCTTCCGGTCCCCAAAGCATCAGGGCGGCCACAGCATACCGCCCCTACTAGCAGGACGGTGGCCTGCGTGCCAGCGCGCAGGGCTAACCTGTGGTCCCGTTTCATGACTCGATCCCCTTACAATTCGACCGGCCGCTGCGAAGCTATCCCCCGCGTTTCCACACTACCAGATCGGTAAGCTGGAGGGCAATGATAGGTCCGAGTTTGCTTGTGTTGTATTTCCTACACATTGTGCAGCGTCATGACTACGCCGCGATCCGAAAGCATCTGAGCGCGCAGATCTGGCTGGGCTCCCCGCTCTGGCCTTCTATGTCTAATCTTCACTTGGAGTAAGGCGACACGGACAAGGCCGCCGGTTCCAGCGTTGTAGGCTCAAGACACGGCTGAAAAAGTGGCTGAGAATTTGCACGATTCTGTGCTGGACCGGAAGCGCGGGTTGCTTCCTCGACCCTGGCCCGGTTTCGCCTTTCCACCAAGTCAAGGGAGGGATCCATGGAGATGCGTAAGGAGCCGGCCAGGGCGGCTTGGTTGAAACCCACGCTAGTCCGGAAGCCCGTTCAGGAAACCCTGGGTTCACCTGGGTCGAACCAAGACGGCCAGGGCGGCGAACAGCCCCTCGGGAGCTAAGCCCCCGCGAGTTCAGGCTCAGTTGCAAAAGATGCCCCCCGGCGCTCGGCGCCGGGGGGCGTCAGTATATTTGATATTCGCAGTATTTGCGTCGATGCATAACAGCTGGGATGAGTGCCTGTTCCATTCAAACCCCCGAAGCGAGTAATTCGCCTTTGAGCAGCACTGTACCCGCCACCGATCGGACGCCGACCTGCGATTTTTCCATCTACGGAATGCGGGTCCGGTCGCCGCTCAGACTCTCCGGCTGGCCCACTCTCCCTGAGGGTCCGGCACCCGACATCACCATCGTCCGTGAGGCCATTCCCACCCCTGTGGTGGAGGGGGCGCCGCACAGCGCCCGTTCCCTGGTGGAGGATGGGGAGGTCCGGGTCGGAGTGCGTGGGGTTGCCCGTTATCGCGCAACTGGGGGCACGGTCATCCACGTGGATCCGGAACCCAGCGCCAGGCCCGAGGACGTACAGCTCTACCTGACCGGCGCCATGATGGGAGCCATATTCCACCAGCGCGGCGTTTTTCCTTTGCACGCTAGTTGCGTAGTCATGGAGGGCCAGGCCGTTGCGTTAGCGGGGCCATCGGGGGCCGGAAAATCAACTCTGATGGTCGCTCTGGTTCGCCACGGCGCGGGGTTCGTGAGCGACGATATCTGCGTGCTCTCCCCTTTGGCCGGCGCTAGATTCGGGGTGCTGCCTAGCTTAGCGAGGGCCAAGCTCGATTTGGCGTCCCTTGCCTCACTGAATCACGGGGGACAGGACTTGGAGTCGGCTGGCGGGGATCGCGGCAAGTTCCATGTCCCGGTGAGAACGCTCGACGTCCCAGGGGAGCCGCCCCCGCTCAACGCCATTTTTCTGTTGCGGGACGGTGAGGGCGATCCTCGCATCGAACGGTTGCAGGGCCTGGAAGCGGTGGCCGCCCTGGTTGAGGAAACCTATTTCCTCCGTTACGTCGTCGCGCTCGGCCTGGCCGCCCCATGTTTCCGTCACGCGGGGGCCGTCGCCCGCAAGGTGCGGGTTGCCCGGCTGGTTCGACCCCGCGGGTTTGACCATTTGCCGCTCCTGGTGGACCTGATCGGCACGGGGGCTCGGCAGGTCTGAATGCCAGCGCTCGCCCCAGGAGGGTGCTCATGAACGCGCAGAACACTATCGGTCCGGACACCGTTGTGGCTCGGAGCGACGAACCCATCGCCGTCGAGGTGGATCGGACCATCGTCATGATGAGTCTCTCCCAGGGCATGTACTTCGGATTGGAGGGCGCCGGGCCCCGCATCTGGAGCTTGCTGGAGCGGCCCCGGTCCGCTGCCGAGCTGGCGGCGGATCTGGTTGGCGAGTTCGAGGTGGATGAGGCGACCTGCTTGCGGGACGTGTGCGGGTTTCTCGAGGCGCTGAAAGACGCGCAGCTGATCCGGGTTCATGATGAAGCGGCTCGCCAAGTTCCTCCGCCTGTCGCCTCCTGAGCGCGCCCTCCTGACCGAAGCTGTCGCGAGGCTTTGCGCAGCAACCCTACTGCTGCGCGTCCTGCGGTTTTCGCGGGTCGCACCCCGCCTGGGGCGCCACATGGCCGAAAGCCCCGCCTCGGAAGATCGGATCACCGCGGAGGGCGCCCGCCGAATTCGCTGGGCCGTCGAGACCGCGGCCCGCCAGCTTCCCTGGAAGCCGGTCTGCCTGCCGCAGGCGGTCACTGCGCAATGGATGCTGCGGCGCCGCGGAATAGCCAGCACGCTATATCTCGGAATCGATCCCACCTCGGGATACGATGCGCATGCCTGGGTTCGTGCCGGCACCATAATCGTCACCGGTCCCCGCCCCGATCACTTCGCGGTCGTCTCCTCGTTCGCCTGAGCTCTTGCGCAGCGGCTCGGGGCGATCCTCATGAGCGCGATCTGCGCAATCTTCCGATTCGACGGAGCCCCGGTTCCGCGCACAGCATTGGCTCCCGTGCTCGAGTCGCTGCGCGGCTTCGGCCCGGAGGCGGTCAGCTGGACTCCCGAAACGCCGGAGAGCCCGGTGGCTCTGGGCTGCCGGCCAATGCGGATCTCCCCTGAAGATTCCCATTACCATCCGCCCCTCCGCTCCGCGGACGGCCGCATCGTCCTGGTGGCTGACGCGCGCATCGACAACCGCGTGGAGCTCGCAACCAGCCTCGGCCTGAGCCCCGCGTCAACCGGGCAGACCTCTGACCCTGATCTCATCCTCGCCGCCTATGAGGCCTGGGGCAGGGACTGTGTCCGGCGCTTGGTCGGCGACTTCGCTTTCGCCCTTTGGGATCAGCGCCAGCGCTGGCTCTTCTGCGCGCGTGACGGGATGGGGATGCGGGTGCTTTTCTATCATTTGTCGCCCCAGCGCGTCGCATTCGCGACGCTCCCGCAGGCGCTCGTTGCCCTGGCGGACGTGCCGGCCCGCCTCAACGAGCAGAAGGTTGCGGAATCCCTCGTCCTGTTCCAGGACCCCGCCACCACCTTCTTTGCGGGGATCGAGCGGCTGCTCCCGGGCCACGCGCTAACCGCCGGCGCGGGAGGCGTGCGCACCGAGCGGTTCTGGTCCCCGACGCCCACCCGAAAGATCCGTTTCCGAACCGAGTTGGATTATGTCGAAGGCTTCAATGAGGTCTTTGATCGTGCCGTGCTCGCCAGGCTCCGTTCGACCGGCTCCGTCGGGGTAATGCTGAGCGGTGGACTGGATTCGACGGCAGTGGCCGCCTCCGCCGCCGCCCAGCTGGCGGCCCAGGGACGCCGCCTCCTCGCCTACCACGCCGCCCCGCGACTCGGTTTCCGGGAAAACCTGGGGGGCATCTGGGTCGCCGACGAATCCCCAGAGGCCGAGGCGATCGCCAGCGGCTACCCGAATCTGGACCTTCGAATCCACCGAACCGACGGCCGGACTCAATTCGACTTCGACGAAGCCCTCTTCGGGATGGCGGGGCTACCACCCCGCAATCCGGCAAATCTTGCCTGGTATGCGGGTCTGCACGCCGCGGCGTGCGCCGAGGGCGTTTCCGTCATGCTGGCGGGCAACCACGGGAATAACACGATCAGCTATGACGGCATGCGCTCGCTCCTGGATTCGGCTCGACGCGGGAAGTGGGTCCACTTGTTGCGCGAGGTCACGGCTTTCGCCCGCGCGACGGGCAATGGCAGGAGGGACGTCCTCCGGGAGCACGTACTGTTACCCCTATTGCCGGCGAGGCTGGCAGCCTGGAGCGAGGGATCGTCGAGCCATCGGCAAGGTGCCAGCATGATCGCCAGGTATTCCGCCATCCGGCCGGAATTTGCTGCGGCCTCCCACGTTGCACGGTGGGTAATTGCCGACGGCGAGTTCGGCTTCCGGACCCGGCGGGCCGGAAGCCTGGAGCATCGCGTCCA
>DASYPD010000172.1:0-3458 GCA_036007005.1 Gemmatimonadales bacterium | reverse complement strand
AATCCCCGCTTCGAGAAGCTGATTGCAGGGAAGTAGCGTTATTCCGCTCGCATCGCCACCAGCGGATCCACCTTCGCGGCCCGCCGAGCCGGCAGCCAACTCGCCACCACGGCGGTCGCCCCGAGCACGATGGGCATGAAGACGAAGGTAGCGAGATCGGTTGCCCGAACTTCATAGAGCAGCTTGCCGAGCACCCGGGTTAGGGTGATGGCTCCAAGCAACCCCAGCCCGATCCCCCCCAGCGTCAGCAGCATCCCCTGTCTCACCACCAGTCCCACGATGCGGCCGGCCGACGCTCCGAGCGCCATGCGCACGCCCATTTCGCGAGTGCGCTGCGCGACGGCGTAGGAAATCACCCCATAGATGCCGATCGTCGCGAGTACCAGCGCGAGCCCGGCAAAGAGTCCGATGACCTGGCTTTGGAGACGCTGGCGCCACAGCGAGCGCTCGACCGCTTGCTCGAGCGTCTGCACCTGATAAATGGGGAGCTCGGGATCCAGCCCGCGGAGCGTACCGCGGACCGCCGGCAGGAGGTCCAGCGGTTTGGCCAGCGTGGTTCGGAGCGTGACCGTCCGCAGCAGCTGGGGATTTTGAAAATAGGAGAAATAGATGGCCGGCCCCATGGGCTGCGGCAACCGGTAGTGCCGGAAGTCCCGCGCCACCCCGACGATGGTGACCCATGGCTCGGGGTCGCCGAGCTGGCCGATCTTGATCCGCTTGCCGAGAGGGTCCTGACCCGCAAACTCCCGGCGTGCCAGGATCTCGTTGATCACCCCGACTCGGTTGGCAGTATCCCGGTCGGCCGCGGTCAGGTCGCGCCCGCGCAGGATGGGAATCCCGAGCGATTCGAAATAACCCGGTGTCAGACTCTGATAGTGGACCACCAGCTCATCGCCCGTGGGATGCTGCGGATGGCCCTCGACGTTCATCTCGGCCTGGACATTCCAGCCGCTGAACGGAATGCCGTTGGACGATCCGACCGATTGCACGCCGGGAATCCCGCGCAGCCGCTCGAAGAATTGCGAGAGCAGAGTGATCCGCTTGGCCGGCTGATCGTACTTCGCCTCGGGAAGCGTGACGCGAAACGTCAGCACGCCGTGTGACTCGAAGCCCAGGTCGGTCCGGGTGAGCGCGCGGTAGCTCTTGAGCAGTAACCCGGCGCCGATCAAGAGCACCACCGAGAGGGCCACCTCCGCCACGACCAGGACGCTGCGCAAGCGGGCCTTGCGGCGGCCCTCGCCGGAGCCGCCGGTCCCTTCGCGCAAGGTCCCCGTCAAGTTCAGATCGGTGCTGCGCAGCGCGGGCAGCAGGCCGAAGACGACACCGGTCAGCGCGGACACCAGAATACTCACGAGCAGGGTAAATCCGTCGAGCCGAAGTGTGATGTACCACGGTAAGCCATTGGGAATCGCGAGTGCATAAAGCTTGACGCCATACGCCGCGAGGGCGGCACCCAGCAGGCCTCCACCCGCGGCGAGCACCAGACTTTCGGTGAGCAGCTGGCGCACCACACGGCGGCGGCCCGCGCCGAGGGAAACCCGCACCGCGATCTCACGCTGCCGGGCGGCTCCCCGGGTGAGCGTCAGGTTGGCGACGTTGGCGCAGACGATGAGCAGAACAAATCCGACCGCGCCGAGAAAGACGAGCAGTGGGCGGCGCATGTCGCCCACCAGGTCCTGCCGGAGGGAAGTCGCTTCGGCGTCCCAGCCAAAGTTGTCGCGCGGGAAATCCTGCTGCAGCCGCCGCGAGACCAGATCGAGATCGCGCTGTGCGCCGCCCAGCGTTGCCCCGGGCCGGAGCCGCCCGAGCGCACCGGCATATCCGCGATTGCCGCGCCCCTCCTGCAGGCCCTCCTCCACCACGAAGGGCACCCACGCCTGGCCCCGGTCCGGAAATGCAAACCCCGGCGGCATCACGCCGATCACCCGATAAGGTACCCCGTCGATGCTGACTTGGCGGCCGACGATCGAGCTATCGCCGCCGAAGCGGCGGCGCCAGAGTCCATCGCTGAGCAGCACGACTCGCTCGTGCCCACGATGCTCTTCCTCCGGCAGAAACAGCCGGCCGAAGTGCGGGCGCACCCCCAGCAAGGGGAAGAGATTGGCTGTGACGGTGGCCGCCTCGACGCGCTCCGGATCCTGGTCTCCCGAAAAGGCGAGTGCATTCCAGGTCCACATGCCGAGCTCGAAGAAACTCCGGTTCCCGTCGCGCCAGGAGACGTAGTCAGGATAGGAGATATTGATCCCGCCCTCTGAGCTGCCGTGGCGGGTGATGCGCGAATAGACCGCGAGGAGCTCGTCCGGGTGGGGATACGGCAAGGGCCGGATCAGAATCGCGTGGACGGCGCTAAGAATCGTGGAGGTGACGCCGACACCCAGACCGACGCAGAGGACCGCCACCAGAGTGAACGCGGGACTCTTGCGGAGCGTCCGGAAAGCAAAACGTAGATCCTGCAGCATATCGTGCAACACCTCCCGCCGGTGTTGACGCTCCCGGCGCCTGGTGTCAATGGCGATGCACGCGTCGCGCACGGCGCGCTGCTCTCCGAAACGGCGTTCGGCTTCTTCGCGCGCCGCGGCGGGTGTGCGTCCAGCCGCGATCAGATCACGGATATGCATCTCGAGATGGAACTGCAGCTCGGCGTCTACCTCGGCGCGGAGGTCGGGTTTCCAGAAGGGGCGCACGGCTAGGATTGAGGGGTGCGGAGTGAGGCTTGAGGGGACCTCACGCCGGCTGCTCCGTGGTTTTCAGAACCCGCCCCACGGCGTCGACCATGCGAGCCCAGCTCGCCGTTTCGGCGCGGAGCTGCTGCCTGCCGCGGCTGGTGAGCCGGTAGAACTTGGCGCGGCGATTGTTCTCGGAGAGCCGCCACTCGGCTGCGATCCACTCGCGCTCTTCCAGCCGGTGCAGCGCGGGGTAGAGTGAGCCTTCGCCGACCTGGAGCACGTCACCGGTGAGCCGCTCGATCCAGCGGGCGACGGCGTAGCCGTGCGCCGGACCCCAGCTCAGGGTCTGGAGCACCAGCAGATCGAGTGTCCCCTGCAGGAGATCGAGCGATCGCGGCAAAGCTGGCCTCCCATCGAATGTCGATGTATAGCATGCGCCCAGATACATCGAATGTCAATGGGTCAGTAAGGACTAGGGGGTAGGGATTAGGGGTTAGGGGACCAACCTGTCGGCCAGCAGCTGCTTCAGGGCGGCGCTGTCGTAGAGTCGGCCTGCTGCGATCACCGCCGCGATCTTCGTGGTATTTCGGATGTCCTCCAGTGGATTCGCGTCGAGCATGACGAGATCGGCGCGCTTGCCGGGCTCGATCGTGCCCAGCGAATCCGTTGCACCGAGAAAAATCGCTGGATTGAGGGTGGCCGAGCGGAGCGCCTCAGCGGGGGTGAATCCGGCGGCTACGAAGGAGGCCAGCTCATCGTGCAGCGAAAAGCCGGGATAGATGTAGGGATTGG
>DASYPD010000171.1:0-5597 GCA_036007005.1 Gemmatimonadales bacterium | reverse complement strand
GCATCACAGCGCTGGCGCGGCCGCCGACGCCAGCCGTGGGGGCGATTAGCGCACGTGCACGGCCACGATCAAGTCTTTCGGGAAGGGGGGTGGAGCAGGTGGTGCTGGCGCGCCAGGAGGCGGCGGGGGGCCAGGCGGCGGCTGCGTGATGAACGGGGGCAGGCCGATCTTGAGCACCAGCTCACCCGTCGTCGCGGGAGTGTACTCGAAGTCATAGATCTCGCCCGGATCGAACAGCAATACCGCGGGGCGGGAGGTAGCCTGCGAGGGAGGCAGCGGGTAGCCGTCTTTGGCGACCGCGCGCCACGAGACGGGTTGCTCCCCCTGGTTGAGCGAAACCAGGGTCGGAAAGTCGCCGGCCAGGTTGAAGAGCCGGAACCGGTAGCGTGTACCGGCCTTGAGCGTCATCGCTTCGGGCTGCGCTTTCCCGTTCAGCAGATAGTCAGGGAACGGTCCCGCGATGACATTCACCCCTGTGCCGGCGGTGCCGAGGAAGAGGAGCTTGTCGGTTTCCGGGTCGAAGCGCTGTCCCGGCTCGAGCACGATAATGGAGCCGTAGAGCCCGGATCCCATCTGCTTCGCTTCATTGAAATGCGAGTGGTACATGAAGGAGCCGGCTCGTGGCGGCGTCCAGCGCACCGTCAGGGAATCGTGCGGTTGAATGGCCGGGAGAATGTTGCCGGTGCTGCCGCTCCATCCCGGCACGCCGTCCGGGTAGCTCTGGAGCTCGATCCCATGCCAGTGCACCGCGGCGTGGTCATCCGATTGATTGACGATCGTCACGGCGACCGGCTTGCCACGCTCGAGAAAGAGAGTCGGTCCCGGCACCGGTAGTCGGGTGGGATCGGCGGCGTCCGGGGTGCCATCCATCACGAAAGACATGCCGGACTGGCTGCCGTACACATTCGGCTGCTCCCGCTGGATCAGGCGAATCCGGCGAGGTGGAATACTCGATTCCGCCACGCTGCCTTTGGGCGCGACGGTGATTCCCAGCACGAGGCCAAACATCTGATGGGGCCGGTCGGAGGTGTGATGCCCAAGCATCGCGGAATCCAGCATGCCGCGCTCGGTATCGAGCGCCACCAGGCTCGACAAGTGGGTGGAGTAATGGCAGTGATAAATCCAGTTGCCGGGCCGGTCGGCGTACCACGAGAGGGTCAGGGTCTGGAACGGCGCCATAAACTCGGTGACCGCCATACGCTGCTCTGCTGCCGAGTAGAGCGAGTCCGTCACCCCATCGCCCTTGGAATCCGCTCGGAAGTAGAACCCATGGAGATGCATCGGGTGATCGATCTCGGTGAAGTTCACCACCCGCCAGTGGATCGAGTCGCCTTGCGCATAAGTCAGGTGCTCGGTGTGGGGCCAGGAGAGCCCGTTGATCGCCATGGTGCCATGGCCGAGCCCCGATCTGCTGGTGGAATCGAGGGTGAAGAGCCACGAAATGGCGAAGAGCCGGTCCGGCGGAGCGTTCGGTGAATCCACGACAATGAACCCATTCAGCTGGGTATCCTCGGGGAAGCGGCCGAGTGGGGTGAGGCCGCGCCGGGCGGTGTAGTAGAAGGTCCCCGGCGTGGTAGCGCGGAAGCTCACCGGAACGGTGGCATCTGGCGCCACAACCACGCTGTCGGACGCGCCGCGGCTCTTTCCAAAGCCGAACACGATGAGCGGCTGGCTCAACCGGTTGTGCAGGCTGGCACGAACCTCGGTTCCCACTGGGACCCGGATGAGCGGACCCGGGGTGGAAAGCGGTTTGCCCACCTCTGCGAAGGCTGCCAGGCTGTCCAGCACGCGACCGTGCTCGCCTTCGGGCCGCCAGGTTCCGGTGCGAGCTTCGAGTTCGACCGTCAGGACACCGTTCTCGAGCTTGCCGGCGGGCTGGCGGTTGTCGTTGGGTGCGATGCTTTCATTCGCGGGAGCTGCGAGAGAGGAGAGGAGCAGGCCGGGCAGCAGCAGGCCGTAGGCAGAGGCACGAAACATGATGATGATCCTGGCGGTTGGCTGATCACAGGAATATGAGCCCGGGAAGCCGAGTGGGCCAGTCTATCTTTCCCGCGTGAGCACGCTCCGGGACTTGCGCTTCGAGAACAGCTTCGGCCGGCTCCATCCGGCATTCTACGAAGTGGTTGATCCGACTCCACTCCCTGAGCCGTATCTAGTCGCTTTCAATCCAGACGCCGCGGCACTGCTCGATCTCGATCCCTCCGAGGCCGCGAATCCCGAGTTGTGCCGGTACTTGAGCGGCAATCAGCGAATCCCGGGTGCCGAGCCGCTGGCGCAGGCGTACGCGGGACATCAGTTCGGGGTGTGGGTGCCGCAGCTCGGGGACGGACGCGCCTTCCTGCTGGGAGAGGTGCGCAACGCGGGCGAGAGCTGGGATCTGCATCTCAAGGGCGCCGGCCGCACCCGCTTCTCTCGTTTCGGCGACGGGCGCTCCGTGCTGCGCTCCGCGGTACGCGAGTATCTCGCCTCGGAAGCGCTGCACGGGTTAGGCGTTCCCACCACCCGCGCGCTCTCCATCGTCGGGAGCAAGCTGCCGGTCTATCGCGAACAGGCGGAAACCGCGGCGGTGCTGCTGAGGCTGAGCCCGAGTCATGTGCGATTCGGGACCTTTCAGTATTTCGCGGCGCGAGGGGAGGCCGAGCGGGTGCGGGAGCTGGCCGACTATGTGCTGGAACGGCATTTCGCGGAGGGATCGCTGCGCTGCGCTCGCGATGACGGCTCTGGATCGCTGGGCTGCGCTCGCGATGACTCCGCTCGTTACCGCTGGTTTTACGGCGAGGTTTGCCGGCGTACCGCCCGGCTCATCGCACAGTGGACGGCAGCGGGGTTTGCGCACGGCGTCCTGAATACCGACAACATGTCGGTGCTCGGGATCACGCTCGATTATGGGCCGTACGGCTTCCTCGATGATTACGATGCGGGCTTCATCTGCAACCATACGGATACCGGGGGGCGCTACGCCTTCGATCAGCAGCCCGCTGTCGGCATGTGGAACTGCGCGCGGTTCGGGGAGGCGCTGATGGTCCTGGGCGGCGACCCCGCGGCGTGGCAAGGGGAGCTGGAGGGATATTGGCCGGAGTTCGCTGCCGAGTATCGGCGATTGATGCTGAGCAAGCTGGGGTTGAACAGCAGATCCACAGATTCCACAGATTTCACAGATGATGAAGAGCTGGTGTCCGAGTTATTGCGTGTGTTGCAGGTTGAGCGGACCGACTATACGCGGTTTTTCAGGGGACTGGGTGAGTACTGCGTCAACGGTCAACGGTCAACGGTCAACGGGAACTGCGCTTCAGAGCTGAGTGCGTGGCTTACCCGGTACGCGGCGAGATTGCGGGCGGAGGGGAGCGTGGATGCGGAGCGCGCGGAGCGCATGCGAAGGGTGAACCCCAAGTACGTGCTGCGGAACTGGATCGCACAGGAGGCGATTGGAGAGGCGCAGGCGGGGCGGTTTGAGTTGATCGAAGCGTTGCGGCGACTGTTCAGCGACCCCTGGGAGGAACATCCGGAAATGGAGCGCTTCGCCGAATCGCCTTCGGCTGAGTCGCGGGAGATCGCGGTCAGCTGTTCGTCGTGAGGAGCCCGAACGCCTCATCAGCGCTGCTGGCGAGCCTTACCTGATCCGGCGAGAGCGATTGGAAAAACTCGGCGGCCGCGCGGTCGGGGCGGACCAGGACCACCGGCTTGCCGGCTTTGAGCGCGAGCGAGAGCTCCGCGGCGGTTCCCGCATTCATGCCACACGCCACCATGGCCGCGCAGCTCTGCGCCAGCACGGCATTGCGCGCCTCGCCGAGGCCGGTGGCCAACGCGATGGAAAGCTCGGGCGCAGCGGCCGCGGGATCGCTCCCCGGGAGCAGCCCGATCACTAACCCGCCGCCGCGGGCAGCCCCACGGGACGCGCCGGCCATCACCCCCGCGCTGCGTCCTCCGCAACTCACGACCCAGCCCGCTCGCGCCGCCAGCTCCGCGAGGCGCTCCGCCGCAGCAATGTCCGCGAGCTCAGCGCCTTCTCCCGGCCCGACGATCGCAAGGATACGGGATGACTGCGCGGCGCTCATTGGGCATCGAGCGCGAGCAGGGTCTGCAGCAGGACGTTGGCGCCGTTTTCGATGTCTCCGGGGCGGGAAAACTCCTTGGGCGAATGACTGATGCCGCCGACGCTGGGAATGAAAATCATGCCCACCGGCCCGAGCCGCGCCATTTCCTGAGCATCGTGTCCCGCGCCGCTGGGTAGGGCGAGGGTGGCAAGGCGCATCCGGCGCGCCGCGTCTGCAATAGTGCGGCGGATTTTCGGGTCGGTCAGAGCCGGCGCGTTGGCGCGGGGCGACTCTTGGAAGGAAATGGTCGTGCCGCCTTCCCGCGCCAGCCGCAGGCACTCCCCGCGAATCCGCTGGAACAGCTCCCGGATTTTGGCGTCTTCGAGATCACGCAGCTCCAGGCCGAAGACGACTTTGCCCGGAATCACGTTGTAAGCGCCGGGCTCGACCCGAAGCCATCCCACAGTTCCGACCTGGCGTCCGGGAATGCTGCGCACGGTACGATTCACGATATCGATGCAGCGCGCGGCCACCAGCAGAGCATCCCGGCGCCGGTTCATCGGGGTGGTGCCGGCGTGATTGGCAAACCCTTCCACGGTCACCTCCCAGTGCCGGATGCCGACGATGCCGAGCACCACCCCGATCGGGAGCTTGGCTTCATCGAGGGTGCCGCCTTGCTCGATGTGGAGCTCGAGATAGGCGGCGATGTCGCCCTTGGCGCGGCGAACCGAGGCCAACCGGTCGGGATCGCCGCCCAGAAAACGGATCCCCTCGCGAATGGTCTTGCCACTCTGGGAAACGACGTCGAGGTCCGCGGCGGTGAGACCCGTCGCCAGGGCATGACTGCCGGTGGTGCCGCCTTCTTCGTTCTCGAAGAGGATGACCTCCAGCGGGTGGCGGAGCACGGTGCCGCTGACCGCGAGGGTTCGCGCGACCTCAATCGCCGACAGCGAGCCGACGTCGCCATCGTAATTGCCGCCGGAGGGCACGGAGTCGATGTGGGATCCGAGCACGAGAGGCTTGAGCGAGGCATCGCGGCCGGGCCGGCGGCCCACCAGGTTGCCGGCTGCGTCGATGCTCACGGCGAGCTCGGCCTCACGCATCCAGCCCAGCGCCGCTTCGCGGCCCAGCCGGTCGGCGTCGGTATAGGCCACCCGGCTGACACCACCCTGCGGATTCTTGCCGAATTGGCTCAGCGCGGTGAGGTGGAGGCTGATGCGGGCAGCGTCGACGCGCAAAGCGGCCGGGAGATGCTGCAGCCCGGGGAGTGCCAGAGCGGCGGTGCCGCTCAGCAGGGTGCGATTGAAGTCACGGCGATGCATGGCTATTGGCTATTGGCTATTGGCTATTGGCTATTGGCTATTGGCTATCAGCAAGACCGGGAGTAACATCGGGCGAGATGGGCAGCCGCGCCACCTCTCGCTCACCGGAGGGCTCTCAATGCGTCCGTTCCTTCTGATCGCTGTCGTGGCTGGGATTACCGCGCCGGGCAGGGCAACCGCCCAAGCAGATCCACACCCCAGCTTTACGGTCGGGACCGCAACAGCCCACCGGGGTGAGAAA
>DASYPD010000170.1:0-2783 GCA_036007005.1 Gemmatimonadales bacterium | reverse complement strand
GCCGTCTGGCGATTCCTGACCCGCCGGATGTGCTCGATCCAGTCCTCCGAGATCGAAACGCTCTCGACCCAGAACCGTCTGCCGCCATCCTCGACCCGAAGGTGTTTGAGCCAAGAGAAGGCCTCGTCATCCAGCCAGGCGAGGCGGGGATCGTTCCAGTAGGGGAAGCTGCGCGCGACGTCCTCCGTAAACCACTCGCTCGGAGCGACGAGCGTCGCGCGGTCAGCGGCCTCATCCGTATAGAGCGTGGTGAATCCGCGGCTCATATCAAGGGCCAGCGGACCCGCGGAGTCCGGATTGTCGATCAGATCGACAACTCTCGTCGCGTGGTAAAAGCAATGGCCAAATTCATGGACGAGCACCGCATGGAGGAGGTCCTCCTTCGCAGCGAGCACCGTCGGGGCCGGGAGCTCGACACCGAACACGTTACGCGACCCGAGGCGCAGGACACTTGCTCGGCCGTTCACGAATCCGGTGCGCGCCGGGTCCATCCAGACCGTATCGAATATCTGCACCGGCGGCATGCTCGTCACGTGGGTTTCGGATTGAATGCGCTTTCGGACCGCCGCCACGATATCGACCGCTTTGACCATCCCGCGGCGAGTCGAGGCGGGCAGTCGGCGCCAGTGGATAGCGTCAACATTGAGCGCGACATCATCCGGAGCCTTCTGTTTCAATGCGAAAACCTCACGCCCGCCCGCCGTGGAGGCCCTCGAGCTGCCGGCGTTTCCACGCCTCGGCGGCTGCGCCCTCCTGCTCGTTCAGCTTGCGGGCGGAGACGGCGGCGCTCATTTCGTCCCCTTCGGCCCGCGTGGGTCCACGGTGTCGGGGAGGCAGAGGTACCGACTGCTTCCCTTGAGAAACTCAGCTAGTTGTTTCGTATCCTTGCTTATCCCTGCCATCAGTTCGGCGGCCGCCTCCTTGCACTCTTTCTCGCCCGTATTCCCGCCGTAGGCGCCGAACGGTGTGTAGGTCGTACCAGTTCCTAGCCACAACACCCACGCGCCCTCCGCCGAGGCCGACGCGGCGACAGCAAGCAGAGCGCAGAGCGAAGCGAGCATGATGCAGATCCGGCCCCGCTGGTAGATGCCGTCACCGCGTCTGGTCATCAGCGCCTCCGTCTCTACCTTGAGACCGCAACTCGCCCAGAATCTCGTCGAGCTTCTCACCCAGCATCACGAGCTCCGTGTCGGGGATGGCAAGCTCGATGTCATCGAGCTTCTTCTTGATCTCCCTGAGCGTGGCAAGGATCTGGTCGACGCTGGATCCGTTCCCTTTGGCTTTCCTGTTGAGCTTCTTCGCCGACGACGTGCGCTTGCCCATCATGTTCTCCCTCGGGGTTCGGCGATCGCTTCGCCGCGCCAATCTGATCGGCGGCGCCCTTGCGGGCGTAGGGCGCGGCGATCATGCTGGCCCAGCCTGATCCATGAAGGCTTGAATGATCCCCTCGCACTCGACGGGATTTCTGCTCGCGATCGGCGAAGCGGCCAATATCGTGCACGGATCAGAACTCCTGACAACCTTCGTCAGCGCGGAGGCCACTCATGGTCGTCCGTTCGTGTCATCTGCTGCTGCTTGATCTGTGCGAGGAGCTGGCGCTGCGCCAGGAGTACGCGGAGCGCTTGCCCAGCGACGATCAGCGGGCCGCCAACCAGGCCGCCGGCTAGCACCGCCAGAATCGCCATGATGACCCCGGCCAGCACGTCATTCTTCCGGCTGGGGAAGAACCCGCCGATGGTCGGGATGAGGATGGCGGCGACAGCGACCAGGAGCCCGAGCAAGACGAACAGCGTCCCGAGCACAGTCAGCGCGCCGGCCCAGAAGCGAGCGTAGCCGTAGTCCTTGCTCACGGCCGCCTCAGCGAGCCGCCGCCTCGAGAATCTCAGTGACCACCGTCTCGAAATTCTTCTCCTCGCGGATGGCCCGGGCGGCGAGCGCCACGGCGTCTTGCCTGGCGAGGACCACGCGGAAAGTCATCCGGACCCTTTCCGGACCCTGCCATCCGGTGCCTCATCCTCGTGCGCGATCGCGTCACGGGCCAGCTCCTCCGGCAGCGGCTTGCGCGGGCCCTTCTTCGGCGGTTCCGGCTTCCCGGGCTTCCGCGGCCGGCTCACTCGATCACCTGATCCGCCCGCTGCAGGAGCGACGGCGGGATCGTCAGGCCGAGGGCCTTGGCGGTCCTGAGGTTGATGACCAGGTCGAACTTGGTGGGCTGCTCCACCGGGAGCTCGGCGGGCTTGGCACCCTTGAGGATCTTGTCCACGAAGTATGCGGCACGCCGCACCGCATCGGACAGATTCGCCCCGTACGACATGAGGCAGCCGGCCTCCGCGAGGGCCCGCGCCCAGGCCAATGTAGGCAGATGATGCTTTACCGCAAGTTGCGCAATGTGTGCTCGATAGGCAAAGAGCGTTGTGCCCGGTAGGATGATGATTCCGGCCGCGTGCGCTCGGGCGATCGCCGTAAAAACACGGTCAAGATCGTCGCCGCTTCGCACTTTCCAAACTTGAAGCTGCACGCCCAGCGCCCGCGCGGCAGCCTCCGTTTCTTTCAGGTCGGTCCCCGGCTGGCTGGGGTCGCTGAGGGCCGCGATCCGCGCGACGGTTGGGGTGACCTCCCGGAGCAGTTGCAGGCGCTTGCTGGCCATCTCGGGCTGCACGGCCACGCCCGTGATGTTGCCGCCAGGCCGCGCGAGGTTGGCAACGAGCCCGAGAGCAACTGGATCGCTGACGAATCCCATGACAATGGGAATCGTCCTGGTCGCCCTCTGCGCTGCCTGCGCG
>DASYPD010000169.1:0-5024 GCA_036007005.1 Gemmatimonadales bacterium | reverse complement strand
GCGCGCGCCTTGATGACCTGGGCGAACTGCCGGATCCGCGCGCTGTCCGCCCCGACGATGTTGGCGAGCGCGGAATCGGCATGGTTGATCGCCCGGCGGTAGGCCGAATCGTAGGGAACCGGATCGCCGTAGACGATCGTGTTGCCCTGGATCTCGCTGAAGGGGATGCCATTGCAGAACATCTCGCCGATCTGATTCTCGGCGTAGGCCATGAAGGCGAACATCTGGCCGATGTTGGTGAGCGGGGTCGGGGCGTATTGCCGCAGGCCCCGGATGGCGGCCGCGGCCTCGTTGCGCACGCGGTGAACCCGGCGCGAGAGATCGGAGACGAAGCTGTTGGTGAACGCGATGTTGCGCTGATCGGCGGTGTTGCGCTGCTCGAAGGTATCGCCGGAGCGCCACTCGTCGGCCAGCAGTCCGGTGTACAGGAAAATACCGTCCGGAGCATCGCCGCCGCCATCCATGGCGAGGTTGAAGCGGAGGATGACGCCGTTATGGAGCGCGAGGGCGCCGGCGGCCGAGCCGGCGTCGTAAATGATATCCGGGTCGGTCACGTCGAGAATGCTGTCGCAACCGGCCAGACCGAGCAGCGCGCCGAATGCCAGCACACTGGCAAGCCGGCGAGGCGCGCGGATCGTCAGGGAGCGGATCATTGCCAGTCCTTGGGGAGAGAAGGGCATGGTATCGGTGCCTAGAACCGCACGTTGACGCGGAAGGTGTAGTAAGTGGGCGGCGGCGGAGTCTGGAAATCGCTCTGCACGCCGATGTTGTCACCGAAATAGCCGCCTTCGGGATCGACGCCCGAATACCCGGTGATGATGCCGAGGTTGCGGCCCGCAGCCGTCACGCTGATCTGATTGGCCGAGAAGTAATGCGCCCAGCGATCCGGGAGTGTGTAGGTCAGCGAGAGCTCGCGCAAGCGGAGCAAGTTGGTCTTTTCGACGTATCCCCACTGGGTCTTACTGGGGTGGACGCGGACCGCGATGGCACGGGCCTGCTCCGACAGAGGTGCGGTCGGATCGATGTCTCCGCGACAGTTGAAGCGCGTATCGCAGCGAATCCGCTCGGTGCCGTTCAACTGATAGCCGCCGAGCTTGGCATCGACCAGCGACTGGATCAGGAGCTTGCGGCCGAAGAGGCTGATCGTGTTGAACGCCGACAGCTCGGCCGGCGGCAGCGACGGACCTTTGTAGACAGCGGTATCACCCACGAACAATTCGCGAACCGCGAGCGCGGTGTCGCCCTGGATGATCCCGTCGCCATTCACATCCTTATAGGTGAAGGGACGCAGCCACCACCCCTGGATCGGATAGCCTTCGATATCGGAAGTTGTCGTGCCCCGGCTGGGCGGGGTGCCGCCGAGGCTCACGATGAGGTTGCGGTTGTAAGAGCCGCTGACGGTGAAATCCCAGCTGAAGCTCTTGCTCTCCGCCACGATCGCGTTGAGCGAGGCCTCGATGCCGCGGTTCCTGACCTCTCCGATGTTCTCGAAGCGGCTGGCCGCCGCGCCGACCGAGGGCGCCACGATCCGGCTGATCAGCGCATCCCGGCTCGACTTGTTGTAGAAGGTGAATTCGAAATTGACCCGGTTGTTCCCGAACGAGGCGTCGAAGCCGGTTTCCAGCTCCTGCGACCGCTCGGGCTTGAGGTTGGGATTGCCGAGCGCGCTCAGCACGAGACCGGGAGTATCGGCTCCGTCGACATTGGTCGTGGTCGGCGTAAAGAAGAGGATCGCGTCATTGGCGCCCGGCTGCCGGCCCGAGGCCCCGAACGCACCGCGGACCCGGAAGCTGGACAGGAAACGGGTCTTCGGGAAGAACGGCTCGTCGGACAATACATAGGACACCGAGATCTTCGGATAGTAGACCCGGCTGTAACGGTTCCCGAAGGCGCTATTGCGGTCGGAACGCACCGCGCCGGTCACAAAAACCCGGTCTTTCCAGGAGAGCCGCTGTTCGGCGAAATAGCCGAGCGTGATCGCCGTGGTGGTTGCCTCGCCGGCCGAAGGAATCGAGCCGGAGCTCACCGTGGTCGAGCCGGGGCCGAGGTTCTCCGCGAAAGCGAGGTTGCGAGTGTTGTTCTCCTTGATGTATTGCACGCCGGCGGTGCTCTTGGCTGCGAGCTGGGGAGCCAGCTTGTAGCTCGCGGTCGCGGAGGCGTCGCCGGTGTAATCGAAGAAGGTCGTGCGGTTGTGCTCCTTGAAGCCGGTGCGCTGGGTGCCGAGGAAGGGGCACTGATCGCGGCGGCAGAGCTCGGTGTCCTGCCGCATGATGAAGTCGAGGCCGGCGGTAACCCGCGCGGAGAGCCAGGAGGTGGGCCGGTAGTTGAAGGTTCCGCTGGAGATGGTCCGGTTGATGCCTTGATTGTACACGATCGAAAAAATCTCGTCCGGCGTGGCGGAGCGCCAGCCGAGGTTGTTTATGAGCACGCCGCCGTGCGTCGTGGTCAGGAAGTTCTTGAAGCCCGGTCCCCCAAACCCATTGGAGCCGATGCCGTTAGCGTTGTTGTCGATTTGGGGCAGTCGGAGACCGCTGCTGACGTACCCCGTATTGAACGACACGTCCATCTTGTCGTTCAGGTTCGCGAAGATGTTGGCGCGCAAGTTGACGCGGCGGAGATAATTAGGGTTCTGCTGGTCCCCAGGCACCGAATTGATCGCGCGGGCAGCGAGGATCCGCTGGCCGAATGCCCGGGGCATCTGTAAGACCCCCAACTCACGTTCCCATTCGGTGGAGAGGTAATAGCGGACCGCGTCGCTTCCGCCACTCACCTGCACGCCGACCTGGTTGCGATTGCCCACACCCAGCGGGGAGGAGTCGGGATCCTTCCAGATATTGAACGAGCTCACGCTATCCTGGGTGCAGCGGACGGCGACGTTGGTCGTGACGACGCCAGAGAGGAAACACTGCGCGGTGCCGCTGTTCAGGTTGGTGGAGGTAGCCGAGCAGCCCGGGGTGCTCGAGGTCCGGGTGCACCAGGCGCGCCAGTTGGAGGGATAGGTATTCTCGTCGCGGATGAAGCCCTGCTCGGCATAGGCAGTCCAGGCGGCGCGCCCCGCCTTGCCTCGCTTGGTCTTGATCACGATGACGCCGTTGGCGGCATCGGTGCCGTACAAGGTGGAAGCGGAAGGTCCATGCACGACGTCGATGGATTCGATGTCTTCCGGATTGAGATCGTTCACCCGGCTGGGCAGACTGCCGCCGATACCGATCGAAGAAGAGTTGACATCCCCCACCATGCGGACGCCGTCGATGATGTAGATCGGATTGTTGGAAAGGGAGAGCGAGCTGTTGCCCCGGATACGCACCCGGCCTCCGGTGCCGGTCGTGCTGCCGGGCAGCACGGTCACGCCGGGCACCTTGGCGACCAACAGGTCGTTCATATTGGTGATCGGCGCCGTCTGGACGAGATTGGTTGCGTCCACGGTGGAGACGACGTTGCCGAGCTCCTTTTTGGCCTGGTCTCCCGTCGCGGTCACGACCACTTCGTCAAGCGAGAAGGGGGTGAGCGTGAGGGTGATGTCGGCCGTCACGGTGGCCTGATCGGTGACGGCGACGCTCTGGGTGGCCGAGGCATAGCCGATCTGGGAGGCACGCACCTGCTGGGCTCCCGCCGGCACGTTCGGAATGCGATAGCGGCCTTCAGCATTCGTCGTGGTGAGGAGGCTGGTCCCGATGACCAGGACGCGGGCCCCCACCAGCGCCCTTCCGTCAGCCCGATCGGTGATCCGGCCGGAAACAATGCCCTGCGCCAGCAGTGAGCCCGCCGAGGCGACCAGCAGGCCCAGCGCGAGCAGCGGTTGGCGGGTGAGATTGCGCAGCGCGGCGATGGTCATGGGAAGCGATCCTCGCGAGTGTGAAGAACCCAACCGGCGCACTAACCCTGCATCTGGAGGCAGGGGACGTGCCGTCCCCACCCGGTGCGAACCTGACTGTCCTGCCTGCTGTTGGACTACGGATGACCCCCGCGCCATGTGCTTTCGACACTCTGGGCGTTGGCGCGATCATGTGAAGTTGACACGACTGCCGAGGTGCTACGGGAAGACAGGGATAAGTATGCGTCCGGAGAAGCTGAACTGCCAGTGGCGGTAGTTCAGTAGCAGGGGGCAGGGCCTTCCCCCCCCACCGGTCACCGGTCACTGGTTACGGGGGGGTCTTCCGCAGCTGCACGCTGCCGTTTACGGTGCTCAGTCTCAGGCTGCGACCACCCTCGCCGATGGTGCCGCTCATCCGCCGCGGCCCCCACTTGCCCAGGACGGTCAGCGGGAACTCGGTGGACATGGACCCATTGACTGTGGCTGCGGCGACTTCCAGGCTCGCGCCGGCCGGAAGCTCGAGCGTGATACCGCCGTTGACCGATGAGAAACGGCTTTCTCCGGACCAATCCGCCCTTCCCATGCGGGCACTGATCGAGCCGTTCACGGTGCTGGCGCTGGCCCAACCGCTGGTCGCCAGCGCGATCGAGCCATTCACGGTGTGTGCCTCCGCCTCGGCGGTCAGACCCGCGGCATTCACGTGACCGTTGACTGTGCGGCCGGTGAAGCGAATGCCTGCCGGCACCTTGATAGTCCAGGCTACCTGCACGTCGTTATTGCCGGTGTTCATGCGGCCCTTGCCCCCGGGGCGGCATTCATTCTCCTCCCCGCGATGGGCAGGGGGATACACCGCGCAGATGGTGACCCCATCCGGGTGCTCGATGACGTTGATCTCCACCTCCGCCGGATCGTTTTTTCGGCCGGTCTTGACCGCCGACACCTCCACTTCGCGGCCGGAAGTTCCGGAGGCATCGATCGAACCGTTAACCCCGACGATTTCGATGGTTTTTCCGGCAGCGAGGGCCTTGTGCCAGGAAAAGTCGTCGCTGGGGACAGTGAGGATGGTGAGGACGGTGAGGACGGTGAGCATAGGGAGCTAGGGGTTAGGGGCTAGGGCTATGAGCTATTGGCTAATACGCTGACCGGTTCGCCGGGGATTCAACCGCGTCTCCCTGGAGTATCTTTGGAGCATGACTACTGCTTCTGCCAC